>JBGSII010000083.1:0-5627 GCA_041742555.1 Ilumatobacteraceae bacterium | reverse complement strand
CCCGTTTCCGTGAGGACCAGCTGCAGACGTTCGCCTGGAAGGTGCTCATCCCGCTGGCGCTCGCCAACACCGCCGTCACCGCCATCTTGAAGGTCGCATTCTGATGCCTGAGAAGCCCAAGGTTCCCGGTCTGTTCAAGGGTCTCGGCGTCACGCTCGGGATCCTGAAGGACACGATCGTCGATGGTGCCAACACGGTCCAGTATCCCCACGAGAAGGAGGCGCCGCCGATCCGCGCCCGCGGCGTGATCGCACTTCACGAGGACAACTGCACCGCATGCATGTTGTGCGCCCGGTCGTGTCCCGACTGGTGCATCTACATCGAGGGTCACAAGCAGCTCGCGCCGCCGCGCCGCGCCGGCGGCAAGCCTCGCCAGGTGAACCATCTCGACCGCTTCGACATCGACTACGCGCTGTGCATGTACTGCGGGATCTGCGTCGAGGTCTGTCCGTTCGACGCGCTCTTCTGGAGTCCCGAGTACGAGTACTCGGAGCCGAAGATCGCCGACCTGCTCCACGACAAGTCCAAGCTCGGCGAATGGATGGAGACCGTTCCCGAGGCGCCTGAGCTCGAAGTGGGAGCGCAGAAGAAGTGAGTGCCGTGATCCTGGCTGCCGACGACGTCAACGTCGCACAGAACGTCGGCTTCGGCATCATCGCGGCCATCATGATCTTCGCTGCGCTCAAGGTGGTCACCACCAAGAACGTGGTCCACGCAGCGCTCTGGCTGGTCGTCGTGCTCTCGGGGATCGCCGCGCAATACATCCTCGCGGCCGCGGAGTTCGTCGCCATTTCGCAGGTGCTCGTTTACATCGGCGCCGTCATGGTGCTCTTCCTCTTCGGCATCATGCTCACCCGTGCCCAGATCGGCAAGGAGTCCGACCTCAACAACAAGGGTTGGGCGCTCGGAATCCCCGTCGGCCTGGTGTTGTTCGGTCTGCTCGCCTGGGTGATCCTCGACGCGTTCGGCGACGACATCCTCCCCGACAGCGGCCCGACACCGACCGTGTCGCTGAGCGATCAGTTCCTGTCGATCTACCTCGTGCCGTTCCTGGCGATCTCCTTCGTCCTGCTCGCGGCCGCCATCGGCGCCATCGTCCTGGCTCGCAAGGATTGATCCGATGCTGGCTGTCAACTTCCTCCTGCTTGCCGCGGCGCTGTTCGCGATCGGTGTGTACGGCGTCATCGCTCGACGCAACGCCGTGATGGTGCTGATGTCGATCGAGCTGATCCTGAACGCGGTGAGCCTCAACCTCGTCGCTTTCGCCCTGATGACCGGTGCGGTCGACGGCCAGGTCTTCGCCCTCTACGTGATCGCGATTGCCGCAGCTGAGGTCGGCGTCGGTCTTGCGATGGTGCTCATGATCTACCGCAACCGCAAGTCGATCGCCCTCGACGAACTCTCCGAGATGAAGGGCTGACATGCTCGCTGCAGAAGCACTCGAGCTCAGCTCCGGCTGGTTCCTGGAGAACGCCTGGCTCACCGGCCTGATCCCCGTGATCGGCTTCGCGATCATCATCGCCTTTGGCAAGAAGCTGCCGATGAAGGGCGCCGAGATCGGCCTGGCGTCGATGGCCGCGTCGCTGGTGATCGCTGTCGGCGCCGCGCTGCAGTGGGTGCAGCGCACCGACTCGGCAGAAGGGCACAGCGAAGAGGCATTCGGACTGCTTCGCGCATTCGGGCGGTCGTTGCCCAGTGCCACCGAAGGCGAGGCCGAGCCGTTCATTCCGCCCGTCGTGAAGACCTGGGTGTGGTGGCAGAACTCCGGCCTCGAGTTCGGCATCGGCTCGAGCATCGACGGCCTCGCCGTGCTGATTCTCGCGCTCGTCGCGTTCATCGCCCTGCTGGTGCAGGTCTTCAGCATCGATTACGTCCGCGACGACCGTCGATACACGCACTTCTTCGCCGCGATCACCCTGTTCGCCGGCGGCATGTTGATCATGGTGATGGCCGAGAACATGGTGCAGCTCATCTTGGGCTGGGAGATCATGGGGCTCACCTCCTTCATGCTGATCGGGCACTGGTGGGAGGAAGAGGCCAACAGCCGCGCCGCGCTGAAGGCGTTCTTCACCGTCCGGGTGGGCGACGTCGGCCTGCTCGTCGGCACCGCGATCATCTTCTTCGGCGCCAACCAGTGGGCCGTCGACAATCTCGACTCGAACGGCTTCAACATCGCTGCGATCCAGGCCTGGGCACTGTCGGGCGAAGCGAACACACAGTTCCTGCTGTGGGGTGCGGTCGCGCTGTTCATCGCCTGCATCGGCAAGTCCGGCCAGTTCCCCCTGCACACCTGGCTGCCCGACGCCATGGCCGGCCCCACCCCCGTGTCGTCGCTGTTGCACTCCTCGACCATGGTCGTGGCCGGTGTCTTCCTCGTCGCGCGGATCTACCCGGTCTTCTGGGAAGGGTTCAACATCGGGACCGGCGGTCTGTCGTTCATCGCCATCATCGGGTCGATCACGATCGTCATCGCGGCGCTGCTGGCGTTCGTGCAGGACGACATCAAGAAGGTGCTCGCCTACTCCACCGTCAGCCAGCTCGGTTACATGATGCTGGGTCTCGGCACCGGCGCCTGGCTGCCGGCGGTGTTCCACATCTTCACGCATGCCTTCTTCAAGTGCGCCCTGTTCCTCTGTGCCGGCTCGGTGGCGCACTCGGGTTCGCACCACTCCTTCGACATGAAGAAGGACATGGGCGGGCTGCGCAAGAAGATGCCGGTGACGTTCTGGGCGTGGATCATCTCGACGCTCGCTCTCACGGGCGTGTTCCCCTTCGCCGGCTTCTGGTCGAAGGACGAGATCATCGACAACGTGGGCGCCAACGGCTACACGTTCCTGCAGTGGGTGTCACTCGGCGGTGCGGCCCTGACGGCGATGTACATGACCCGCGCCACGTACCTCACCTTCTTCGGTGAGCCCCGCGGCGCAGCCGCCGGCCACGGTCACGACGATGCGCACGCCGAAGAGCACGAGATGGAGCACATCTCCGTCGGAGCACCCGAACCGCGAAGCCTGAGCTCAGCGGCGAACACCCAGCACGGCGGCGAGGGAAGCGCCAGCGACGAGCCGCACGGAGGACACGGAGCAAGCGCAGCGGTCGACGGGTCCGACCATCATCATGACGATCATCACGGCGACCACCATGGGGGTCCTCACGAGTCGGGCAAGCTCATCCTCGTCCCGATCGTGATCCTCGTGTTCTTTGCGATCGTCGCGGGATTCGCCAACCCCACGCCCTTGGCCTCCCGCTTCGGCGAGGGTGTCGAGGTGCTCAAGACCTACGTCGAGCCGCGGCCGACGCCGGTGATCATCGAGGAGTTCCTGGCAACGGGACCCGGCGAATCGGTCGCGCTGACCGAGGCGTCCGCCGTCGTGGCGGCCGAGAGCGGCGAGGAAGGCGGCAAGAAGGCTGGCTGCGGGTTCACCGCCCCGGAGCCGGGCACCGCATGCTTCTTCCCGGGCGTCAGCCACGCCGAGCCGAAGTTCACCAAGATCCTGCTGTCGCTCGCGGTTGTCGCCATCGGGTACGCCCTGGCGATCGCCTTCTGTGTCTCGTTCTACGGCCGCCGCAACCCCAAGCTGGTCGGCCTCACCGAGCGCAACACGGTGCTGCGCGGCGGGTTCCTGTTCCTGAAGAACAAGTACTATCTCGACGCCCTCTACGAGAACGTGATCGTTCGGGCGATCGCTCACCCGATCGCCAAGATGGCGTACTGGGTCAACCAGAACGTGCTCGACGCCACGGTCAACGGTGTCGGCATCGGCACGCGCAAGACCGGCCAGTGGGTGTACGACAACATCGACCAGAAGATCGTCGACGGTGCCGTCAACGGATCCGGCTGGGCCGCCTCCGAAGCCGGTCACGCCATGCAACCCACCCAGTCCGGCAAGATCGGCCAGTACGGCGCGCTGCTCTTCGGCGCCGCCACGGTCGGTGCCATCGTCCTCGTCCTCGTCAACGTGAGCTGAAAGCAACTCTGAACCATGGAAACTCTCACCGATCAGAATTGGCTGCTGAGCGTCGGCACCTTCCTGCCGCTCGTCGGCGTCCTCGTGATGATGTTCATCCCGAAGGGCGAGGAGGCCACGCACAAGCTCATCGGTATCGCCACCGCCGGCGCCACCCTCGCCATCGGTGTCGTGACGCTCTTCGCCTTCGACTACGGCCAGTCCGAGAAGCTGCAGTTCTTCGTCGACGCCGAGTGGATCCCGGTGATCAACTCGAACTACACGATCGGCCTCGACGGCATCAGCCTGCCGCTGTACTTCCTGTCGATGGCGGTCACCTTCCTGGTGATGATCTACTCCTGGGACAACATGCCCGACGCCGGCAATCCCAAGGCGTTCTTCATGCTGATGCTGGTGCTGCAGACCGGCATGGCGGGCACGTTCATCGCGCAGGATCTGATCCTGTTCTTCGTGTTCTTCGAAGTGGTCCTCCTGCCGATGTACTTCATGATCGGTGTCTGGGGCGGCGAGCAGCGCAAGTACGCCTCGCTCAAGTTCTTCCTCTACACGATGTTCGGGTCCGCGTTCATGCTGGTCGCGTTCCTCGCGCTCTTCTTCCAGACCGATGCCGTCAGCTTCGGGTTCGCCCATCTCATCGACGCCGGCGCGGGCATCGACAAGGACGTCCAGATCTGGATCTTCGCCGGCATGTTCCTCGGCTTCGCCGTCAAGGTGCCGATGTTCCCATTCCACACCTGGCTGCCGGATGCTCACACCCAGGCGCCCACACAGGGTTCGGTGATCCTGGCGGCCATCCTGCTGAAGCTCGGCACCTACGGCTTCGTCCGCATCGCCATCCCGATGCTGCCCGAAGGCGCCAAGGCATGGGCGCCGGCGATCGGCATCCTCGCTGTGATCGGCATCATCTACGGTGCGCTCGGCTGTCTGGCCCAGACCGACATGAAGCGTTTGATCGCGTTCTCGTCGGTGGCGCACATGGGCTTCGTGATGCTGGGCATCTCCACGCTCACTGAGTTCGGCATCAACGCCGCGCTGTTCGGCATGGTCGCCCATGGCCTGATCACCGGCATGCTCTTCTTCGTCGCCGGCTCGATCAAGCACCGGTACCACACGCTCGAGATCAAACGGCTCTCCGGCCTCTTGATCCAGGCGCCTCGGCTCGGCTGGATCCTCGGCTTCGCCGCCATGGCTTCGCTCGGACTGCCTGGTCTCGCCGGGTTCTGGGGCGAATTCCCGGCAATTCTCGCCGCGTACAACCCCGGGTTCGGCTTGAGCACGGCACTGTTCCGCACATTGATGGTGATCTCGGCACTGGGCACGGTCCTGGCGGCGGGGTACCTGCTCTGGCTGTACCAGCGCACCGCATTCGGTGAGCCGAGCGAGGAATTCACCAGCCACGACTCGGCTCATGGCGGCGTTGCCCACTCGCTCAGCTCTGCTGCCAACGACCACGACGATCACGGCGACATCAAGGACGTGTCCGTTGTCGAGTGGATTGCTTGGACCCCGTTCCTGCTCGCCATCGTCGTGTTCGGTGTGTACCCGCAGTTGATGTTCAAAGTGATGGACCCGGCGGTCACCGAGATGGTGCGTCGCCTCGGAGAGACACTGGGCTGATGCTCGCAACGCTCCTGGCCCAAGTTGGCGACTGGCAGTCGC
>JBGSII010000082.1:0-4791 GCA_041742555.1 Ilumatobacteraceae bacterium | reverse complement strand
GCTCGCGTCGTTCGCGGTCGCCGGAGTCGCGGGGTTGGCGATCGCTCTGGCGACCTCGCCGCTGCTGCTGCTCGTGGGCGTCGCGGCGATCGCCGCCGGCTGGTTCTATACCGGCGGACCCAAGCCGTACGGCTACCTCGGGCTGGGCGAGGTGTTCGTGTTCGTGTTCTTCGGGTTGGTCGCAACGGCCGGCACGACCTATGCCGCGATCGAGTCGGTCACGGCGTTGTCGTGGGTGATGGGCGCAGCGGTCGGGTCGTTGGCGTGCGCCCTGCTCGTGATCAACAACCTGCGCGACATCCCGACCGATCGTGAGGTGGGCAAGAAGACGCTCGCAGTCCGCCTCGGCGATCAACGAACGCGCTGGTTCTACGTGATGTTGCTCGGTGCGGCGTTCCTGCTCTCGGCGGTCGGCGCTGCATGGCGTGCTCCGGTGCTGCTGGGCGTGCTCGCGCTGCCACTCGCGATTCGTCCTGTCCGTGCTGTGCTCGGTGAGGCCACCGGCGGTGCGTTGATCCCTGTGCTCGGCGAGACGGGCAGGCTGCAACTCGCCTGGGGACTACTCGTCACCATCGGCCTCGCCCTCTGACATCGCCCTCTGACCTCGCCCTCTGACCTCGCGGAGGGTCGACCCGCGTTGCGATGAGCGAAGCGACCGCATACGCGCCCTTTCGCTCATCGCACGTCGGTGGTCTCCCGTCGCGATGCGCGAAACGACCGCATACGGGCCTGTTCGCTCATCGCAACGCGGGGTTGGCGCGGATCCAGGCGGCGATGGCGGTGGCGGTGGCCTCGGGCTGTTCGAGGTGGACGCTGTGGCCCGCACCGGGGATCACCACGAGCTCGGCACGGCAGAGGCCCTCGACGAGGCGCCGGCCGAGGTCCGCGAACTTGATGTCGTGCTCGCCGACCAGCACCAACACGGGGCACCGGATCTCGCCGAGGCGGTCCCACAGCGGGGCCTGCGTGCCCGTGCCGGTCGAGCGCAGGCTGCTGGCCAGTCCGGCTGAGGTGTTGCGCAGCCGATCCGATCGCAGCGCCGTCACATCGTCGAGACCGGCGAACAGCGGGTTGGTCAGCCACTCTTCGACGAAGGCCGGGACCCCGATCGTCTCGATCCGATGTGCCAGCCGGTCGTCGGCCTCGCGTCGGGCGCGACGCTCATCGGGGTCCTCGATGCCGGCGGTGGCGCCGATCAAGATCAGGCGCTCGACGCACTCGGGGGCCACGAGCGCGGCATGAAGTGCGACCCGCCCGCCCATCGAGTACCCGACATAGGTGCCGGCGCCACCGAGGTCGACGAGGCGTCGAGCGCTGTCCCAGAGGTCGAGATCCGCCGGGCAACGGGCGTCGCCGTGGCCCGGCAAGTCGACAGGTGCGGCCCGAACGCCGGGCAACTGCTCGGCGATCAGCCGTTCGAACCCCGTCCACGACCTCGCGGTCTGGGTGAATCCGTGAGCCAGCACCAACCGCAGGGCGCTGCCCCCGTCGTCGTCCCTCATCAGGACTGCTCGGCGACCGCCTGGTCGGCCATCTTGCGAAGCACCTGGGCGAAGGTCTCGGGTTCCTGTGCCCCAGGGATCGCCCAGCGCCCGTTGATCACGTACGTCGGCACCGCAGTGATCCCGTTGTCGCTCGCCACGTCGAGTTCGGCTCGAACCTCGTCGGTGCCGCGTCCGGACGCGAGGAACTCGTACACCTCGTCTCGATCGAACCCGACCTCGGCTGCACAGTCGGCGAGCACATCGGGGTCTCCGATGTTGAATCCGTCGTGGAAGTACGCCGCGAGGAGCCGCTCCTTCATCGCGTCCTGCTCGACCGGCGAGTCGGGTTGCGCCGCGAGCCAGATCACCCGGTGGGCGAGCAGCGTGTTCGCCCGCAGTGCCCGATCCATCCGGAATTCGAGTCCGACCTCGGCCGCACGCTCGGACACGTTCGCGATGATCGCCGCTGCCCGCTCGGGCCCGCCGAACTTCTTCGCGTAGGCGTCGATCACCGGCCCGGCGCTGCCCGGCGCCGCGGTCGGGTCGAGTTGGTACGGGTGGTACGACACGTCGAACGCGATGTCGATGCCGGCCTCGGCGAGCTCGGATTCGACCTGCGCGAGACCGGACGCGAACTTGCGTTTACCGATGTAGCACCACGGACACACCACGTCGGACCACACCTCGACGGTCACCGTCGGCCGGGTCGACACCTGATTCGAGTTCGCCGTCATGTCCGACACGGTATGCGCCTAGTCTCTGTCCGCAATGGTCGGCGCCGCAGCTCCCCGCCCCGAAGACGTCCAGGCGAGCTTCTGCGCCACCCTCGTCGACGAGTGGCTGGCGCTCGGGGTGCACCATGCGGTGGTTGCTCCGGGGTCCCGGTCGACGCCGGCCGCGCTCGCACTCGCCGATCGCCACGAGATGCGCGTCCACGTCGTCCACGACGAGCGTTCAGCCGCGTTCGTCGCGCTCGGGCTCGCAATGGACGGCGACCCAGCGCTGCTGTTGTGCACGAGCGGCACGGCAGCCGCGAACTTCTTTCCGGCGGTGGTCGAGGCCGGTCTCTCGGAGATCCCGATGATCGTGCTGACCGCCGATCGCCCGGAGGAACTGCGCGGGGTCGGAGCGCCGCAGACGATCGACCAGGTCGATCTCTACGGTCGTCACGTGGTGTGGTCGCGTGATCCCGGCGTCGCCGACGATGCGGAACGCTCCCTGTGGCGGGAGCTCGCATGGGACGCATGGTCACACGCGCTGCTCGGCCCTGTGCAGCTGAACCTGGCATTTCGAGAGCCGCTGCTCGGCACGGCGGGCGAGTTGCCACCGCGTGCTGCGCCGGAGCCGACCCTGTTGCCGACGCGGGTGAGACGGTCGGACCGGGTCCCGCCACTCGGTGGTGGACGTGGGTTGATCCTCGCCGGCGGTCGTAGCGGGGTCAGTGCCGAGGCAGTCACGTCGCTGTCGAAGCAGACCGGCTGGCCGATCGTGGCCGATCCGCTCTCGCAGGTGCGACATCTCCCCGAGGTCGTCACCACCGCCGACGCACTCCTGCGAAGCGAACGCTTCGCGGCGGAACACCTCCCGGATGTCATCGTCCGAGTCGGTCGCCCGGCGGCGTCGAAGGTGCTGGCCCAGTGGACGGCGCGGGCAACGCAGGCCGGTGCCGTGCTGCTGCAGATCGGCGGACCAGGCGTGATCGATCCCGATCACAACGTCGATGCGGTCGTGTCGATCGACGAGCTGCTCGCCGCGGCGTCCTCGATGCCGCCTGCGGACGCCGCCTGGGCCCAGTCGTGGAACACGGCGCATCGGCTGGCAGATCGGGCGATCGCCGGCGTGCTGGAGGGATTCGACGAGCTGACCGAGCCAGCCGTCGCCCGGACGATCGCTGACGTGATGTCCGACGATGCCGATCTCGTCGTGTCGTCGTCGATGCCGGTGCGTGATCTCGAGTGGTTCGGAGGGCGCCGTGCACGAGCGCTCGCCAATCGTGGCGCGAACGGCATCGATGGCGTGCTGGGCACGGCCCTCGGTCGAGCCCTCACCGGGCGCACGACGTTCGTCCTGTTGGGCGATCTCGCGTTCGTGCACGACAGCAACGCGCTCACGGCGCTCGAGGGACGCGCGGTCGATCTTCGCATCGTCGTCGTCGACAATGACGGCGGTGGGATCTTCTCGTTCCTCCCGCAGGCCACGGCCCTGCCCGAGGACCGGTTCGAGTCGCTGTTCGGGACTCCGCTGGGGGTCGACGTCGTCGCCCTCGCCACGGCGTACGGGCTCGAAGCGCGCACCGTCCAGGCGGTCGATGAACTCGTCGACCAGCTCGCCCGACCGGGGCCGTGGGTCTGTTGCGTGCCGACAGACCGGCGACACAACGTCGAGGTGCATGCAACGCTCCACGCCGCGGTCGTCGCGTCGCTGGAGGCCGAGCTGCCCTGAGACGAATCAGGGACGGACGATGGCGCTGAGCATCGCTTGGAACTTCGCCTGCGTCTCGGCGAGTTCGGCGTGGGGATCGCTGTCGGCGACGATGCCGCCGCCTGCGACCAGGCGTGCCGAACGGCGATCGTCGGCGAGCTCCGCGCACCGGATGGCGACCGCCCACGTGCCGTTGCCGTCGGCATCGACCCAGCCGACGGCCCCGCCGTAACGTCCTCGCTCGAAGCCCTCGACCCGCCGGATCAGTTCGATCGCCTCGTCGCGAGGATGGCCACCGAGCGCAGGGGTCGGCGAGAGCGCCCTGACCAGTTCGATCACGGAGGGGCCGGGTTGCGACAACATTCCCTCCATGCGGGTACCGAGGTGTTGCACGTTGGCGACCGTGACGATGGACGGCTCGGGCTCCCAATCGAGATAGCTCGCCCAGGGGAGCAGCGTGTCGTGGACGACGTCGATGACGACGCGATGCTCTATCTGGTTCTTCGTGCTGGCGATCAGGTCGGCGGCGATGCGGGCATCGTTGTCGACGTCGCCCGTGCGCGGCGCAGTGCCGGCCAGCGGATGCGATCGCACGACGGCGCCATCGACCTCGACGAGCAGTTCGGGCGATGCTCCGATGAACCCGTCGATCGAGTAGCGGTAACTCGACCCGAACGACGCCCGGAGCCGTCGGAGCACGGCGTGAACGTCGATGGGTTCACTCGAGGCGACCACGATCGGGCGGGCGATGACCGCTTTGGTCAGCTCGCCGGCCCGCACGGCGTCACGGGCTGCGACGACGGCCGCGAGGTAGGCGTCGACCTCGCCGCCCGGTTCGATCGACCAGCTGGCCGCCGTCGCGGGTGCGGGTTCGCGAGGATGGAGT
>JBGSII010000081.1:0-3063 GCA_041742555.1 Ilumatobacteraceae bacterium | reverse complement strand
GCGGCCTGCGCGTTGCCGGGCTCACCGGCGCGAACCCGCGCGAGCCGCTCGTCGAGACGTTCCTTGCCGCCGAGCAGGCATCGTGCCGGAAGTCGCACGTCGTCGAGCACGACCTCGGCGGTGTGAGACGCACGGACACCGTGCTTCTTGACCTTCTGTCCCTGCGAGAGCCCGCGTGTCCCGGGCGGCACGACGAAGCTGGCATGGCCTTTCGCGCCGAGGTCGGGGTCGACCACCGCAACGACGACGTGGACGTCGGCGATGCCGCCGTTGGTGATCCATGCCTTGGTGCCGTTGAGGACCCACTCGTCGGTGGCCTGGTCGTACACCGCGCGGGTTCGGTAGCCGTTGACATCGGATCCTGCGTCTGCCTCCGAGGCGCAGAACGCCCCGAGCGCGATGTGCCCTGGGGACCCGTAACACTGTGGAACCCACTCGATCAGCTGTTCCGTCGTCCCGGAGGCGGCGATCCCTGCGGCGGCGAGCGCCGAGCCCATGATGGCGAGCCCGATGCCGGCGTCTCCCCAGAAGAGCTCCTCGGTCGCCACGGGAATCGTCAGTCCGGTGGGATCGCTCGTGGCGGTCGAGAGGAACTCCCAGCCGTACAGCCCGACTTCGGCGGCTTGTTCCACGATCGGGTACGGGAACTCTTCGCGCTCGTCCCATTCGGCGGCAGCGGGTCGCACGACGTCCGCGGCGAATCCGTGCACCCAGTCGCGTATCTGGACGTGGTCGTCGTTGAGTCCCAGTGGGAAGTCGTTCATGTTCGTGCTCCGTTCCTGATGTCGCCCGGGGCTACGGCTTCCTGGGCTACTTCGTCTTCCGGGGCGGATTCGTCGCTCGATGTGTCCCCTCCGCAGCCGGCCAGTGCGCCGGCCAGCACGATGGCTGCGAGCAACATCGCTGCCTTGTTGATGGAGCGTTGATCGTTCACTGGTGGTCTCCTCGTTTGATGCGGGAGCATGAGACTACCAGTCTCATTGCAAGTATGAGACTCATGGTCTCATGCTCACAGCGACCCACACGTCGAGCCGACGCACTGAACGACCTCCTCGACCACCAGGCCCAGTTCGCACGACTCGCTTCGATGCGCGTCGTGGCGGGCGCCATCATCGCGTTCGTCATTTCACCGACGACTGCTCATCGGACAGAGGGTGAGGACGCGTTCTGGTGTCCGGGCGGTCCACCGAGTCGAAGTGGGCCTTCTGCGCCTCGCCCATAGGATCCGGCTGATGAGACTACGAGTATCATCGTCATCCCGGAGGGTCAGGTGAGCACAGTGCACTCGTGCCGGACGTCACGACCGGCTCGCCGCAGCCCGAAGCTCCGGCTCACGATCTCCGCGGCTGCGGCACTGGCGCTGACCGCAGCCGGCTGCGCGCAGAGCGATCAAGCAACCAGCGAGAGCAGCATCGAAATCACGAGCACGACGACGATCCCCGATATGACCACCACGACGATCCCCGAGGTGACAACGACGACGATCGGCGAACCGGTGATCTCCGCAGACGAGCGACCGGCGGAGTTCCTGTCCGCATACCTCGGCGCCCTCGACTTGCCTGCGGGCCTGGTTCCGAATCTCGAGGAGATCGGCGATTGTGACCTTGACGCGCTCGCTGAAGGGCTCCCTGTGGTGCTGTCGCATCAGGTCGATGCCGGGACCCTCGATGCGAGTGACTTCGTCGTGACGACGTCGTCGGGCAACACGGCGGTTCCCGCCTGCGCACGCCTCGCGCCAGCGGATGAGGATGACGAACTCCAGACGGTGCTGCTCGTCGGAGAGTTGGGGAGCGTCGAGGACCGGCCGGCCCGGATCTCGATCGCGGGCGACCTGTTGGCCCTCGACGGGACCGACCTCAGCGGTCTCGAGACCCAGGACATCGACACCTTCGAGGACGGTCCCGAAGTGGTGCTGGCCAAGATCGGCCCTGCGCAGGAGCACTGCCGATCACTCGGCTCAACCGACGAGATTCAGACCACCTGGCAGGGAGGAGTCACCGGTCCGCAGAATTCCGAGCCGGGCGCAGACCAGCTGGCCGGCTTCACCGTCACCGATGTCGGTGGATCGCTCTTCCCGATCCTGGGCTTCGACGATCTCGGTGACGACGACAACTACGTCGTCGTGTGCATACCGGCCGGTCTCAACCTGGCGACACTCGAGGTCCGGGCTGCGACGTTGTTCGATCCAACCAACAACCCCAACCCCGACACGACAGCGACCGTGACGGACTCTTGACGACCTCGGCAGACCCGCTGCCGGACAACCCGACAGTGGAGCACCCACGACTCCTGCCCGAGCCAGTGCGAGAGACCGGTCACGGACCGGGAACCTACTCCGTGAGACCAACGGTCTCACGGAGTAGGTTCCAGTGCAAGCCTCGCAGCAAAGAAGGAGTGGCGTGACGAGTACGAGCGAGCAAGTGCGCCACCCATCAGCCGTGCCATCGTCCGGAACTGCGCGTCGTCGAGTCATCGTGGTCGACGCATTCATCGATCTCGTGCTCGAGCACGGTTCGGCGCCCACACCCGAGAACGTCGCCGAACGCGCCAGCGTGTCGCGGGCGACGTTCTTCCGATACTTCTCGAGCCTCGACGACCTCCGACGCCAGGCAACCGTCCGCGTGGCGGAGCGATTCCCCGACCTCTTGGACGTCCCGGACGTCGGAGCCGGCAATCTCGACGACCGGGTGCGGCGGTTCGTCGACTCGCGATTCGAACTCCACGAGACGTTGCACTCGCTCGAACTCGTCTCCAGACAGCACGCCACCGGCAGCGCCGAGACCACCGAACTCGTCGACGCCATACGCCAGATCTTCGCCGATCAGGCCCGACGACACTTCTCCACCGAGCTCGACAGCTACGGCGCGGCCCACGGCGACGACGTCGTGACTGCAATCTCCTTGCTCACCTCGGTCGAGTCATGGCAACAGTTCCGCCACAGTCACGGAAGGACACCCGTCCAGACTCGGCGTGCATGGCGACACGCCCTCCTGGGCATCCTGTCTGCTCCGCAGACTGCGTGAACCGACCACCAAGTCACCACACGTGACCGGTATTGCCGGT
>JBGSII010000080.1:0-3095 GCA_041742555.1 Ilumatobacteraceae bacterium | reverse complement strand
GGCATCGCCGGGCTGGAAGCGATCGTCGGCGCTCTCGATCACCGTGCCGGCGCCGAGCGCCCCGATCGTCGACCCGATCGGCGTCGAGCCGTGCAGGCTGTCGTCGCGATCATCGAGCGTCGTGCGGATGAACGCATCCATCGACAACACGTCCACGGCGACCAGCACCTGCCCGGCCTCGGGCGAGTCGGCCGGAACCGACTCGAGCGCGAAGTTGTCGGGCGTCGGATCTCCGCTGGGTCGCGACGCCAGCACAACTCGGGTGTTGACAACCTGATCGCTCACTGGGCGCCGCCGAGGAGGAGGCAGAGCGTGGCCGCGGCTCGGGGGCCCCGAAGGAGGGTGTGGCGTGTGGTCATCTCCTGAAGTTACCCGCAGTAAATTTGCGGGGCGAATCGAGAGCCACGTTGCCGGCGACGGGCAACTGCTCGCAGGCCCTCGACGGCGCCGAGCACGTCCCCTGCGCCGCGCCGGGTTCTCCAGCGTGACGTTCATGGCCACGTCTGTCGGTGGTCCGCCGGCCGGGTTACGATTCTGGCGTGGGTAGCGATGCGGCCAGTGTGTTGAGCGACGGTTTGGCGCTCCCCGAGGAGGAACGGGCTCGCGTCGCTGCCGAGTTGTTCGCCAGTCTGGAAAGTCGCGATCCCGACTACTCCGCCGAGCGGTCGTTGGCCTGGGCGCGAGCAGTCGAAGAGCGGATCGATCGGTTCGCTCGTGGTGAGTCACAGGGGATCGACCTCGACGCTGCGCGGCGGCAGGTCGCTGCTGCGCTCGCCGAGCGCTGAGCTGCTTCCCTGACGCTGGCGTTCCGGTGCACGGGGTCAGCGGCGTGCTCGTGGCTGATCAAGACTCCCCATCGCGCTGGGCTCGGAGTTGGCGCCGCATCTCGGTGTCGCGCCAGAACGTCGCCGTCTTCGAGCCGAATGGCTCCCAGCGGGGGAGTGCGACCGCCGGCTGCGGATCGTCACCCATCACGGTGACCCGTTGGATGACCCGCTCGCCCTCGAAGTCGTTCAACACGTGGTGCTGGGTGCAGCGGTTGTCCCACATCGCAATCGTGCCGGCGGTCCAGCGGTAACGAACGGTGAAGCGGGGTTGCTGCACCCACCTGCTCAGGTAGCCGAGCAGCAACGTCGACTCGGCGTCGCTGAGCTCGACGATTCGGCGGGTGAAGTGCTCGTTGACGAACAGCGAGCGGCGGCCGGTGTCGGGATGGACCCGCACGACGGGGTGGATGTAGCCCTTGTCGGGCACCAGGTGCGGGCTGGCGTCGTGATACGCCGTGAGCCCGTCGCAGAGATCGCGCAGCGGCGCCGACAGTTCGTCGTAGGCCTTGCACGCATTCGCCCACATGGTGTCGCCGCCGACCTCGGGGACGACCTTGGCCTGCAGGATGGCGAACTTCGACGGGTGGCGGGCAAAGGTGATGTCGCTGTGCCATTCGTCGGCCACTCCGCCGGTGCCGTCGGTGGCGCGTAGCTCGAAGAACTCGGGGCGCTCGCGTGCGAAGTCCAGGTTTGGGTGCGATTCGAGCTCGCCGAAGTGACGGCCGAAGGCGAGGTGCTCGTCGGCGTTCAGATGTTGGTCGGGAAAGAACAGGACCATGTGCTCGAGCAGCAGCTCGTGGATGACGCTCGCGTCGTGCTCGGTCGCCTGGGCCAGCGCGATGCCACGGATCTCAGCACCCAGCGAGCCGGAGAGGCGCCGCACGTCGAGATCGGTCAGGGTCGTCGTTGCGTCCACGGTCGCGAAGCCTACGCGTTCGGGATTCACCGAGACCCGCTGACTAGGACGCAACGAACGCCCTGATGGCGTCCAGGAACGCCTCGGGCTCATCGGTTGCGATCGCGTGGGAGCCGTGTTCGAAGCGCACCCAGGTCGTGCGCTCCGCCGGGAGCGCGGCGACCATCTCGTCGGTGCTCGCTGGGTCGCACACGGGATCTTGCTGGCCACTGAGCACCAGCACCGGGCAGCCGACGTCGGCGAGAGCGGCTCGATGGTCCATCGTCCACATCTCGTTGGCCAGGAAGTGGGTGAACACGGCGTCGTTGCGCACGGTTGCGGCGTCGGCCGCGATCGGCTGATCGCGCGTCGAGTACAGCGGCCGGCACACCTCGAAGTACCGGGCGACGCTCTCCGCCGAGGGCGCTGTCCAGAACGCGCGGGCAGCCTCGGCCGCGTCGTCGCCTCCGACCGCCCGGAACCCCTCGACGATCGCATCGAGGCGGCTGCGAGCCATCGTGGCGTACAGGATCACCTTGCTGGCATGGCCGGGATGGCGGGCCAGATAGCGCTGCGCAACGAATCCGCCGAAGGAGTTGCCGAGCACGATCGGCTGCTCGATGCCGAGTGCGTCACAGAGGCGTACGACGTCGTCGGCCCAGGTGTCGAGCGTCCACTCGTCGGGCGTTCGCCAGTCGCTGCGCCCGTGGCCCCGATGGTCGTAGACGACGACCTGAGCGACATCTCGCAACGGACCCAACCCGAGTTTCGGTCCCAGGTGATCCGCGCCCGGCCCGCCGTGCATGGCGATGATCGTCGGGCGTTCCTGCATCTCCGAGCCGTCGTCGGTCGGGACGAGTCCGAACCCGTCGACGTCGACGAACAGCCGGACTCCGTCTCCGATGTCGACACGCATCGGGCGAGATTAGACCCGGCGAGTGGTGGTGCCCGATGCTCCAACGATCGCGATGGCGATCGCGGAGAACAGCGCGGCCATGCCGAACACGGCGAGCGTGCCGCCGACGGTCTCCATCGCGGCGGGCCGGGCGATCATCGCGACTGCGAGTGTGATCATCACCATGCCGCTGACGATCTTGAGGGCGCGGCCGTGGTGCTCCTGGACCTTGAGCGCACGCATCGTGGCAACGACCGCGACGAACACGACGAGTTCATCGAGCAGGAACACCGTGAGATAGATGACGAAGAGCACCGAGGCGCCTGCGAACGCCACGTCGTTCTCGGCGAGGAGGTTCGTCCACAGGATCGGGAGCCCGAGCGTGCACGGGGTCTCGAGCAACGACACGCCGACGGCGAGGGCAACGGTGGCGCCGAGCAGCGCGACGATCGGCCGGTCGACGACCGCGAGCCCGCGC
>JBGSII010000079.1:0-5008 GCA_041742555.1 Ilumatobacteraceae bacterium | reverse complement strand
CATGCGTGGTCTTCATAATAAGGATGATGAGCTGGATCCCCTTGTCAAGCTTGTTGCAGAAAAGCTCGCCCGCGCCCGCACGATGCAGCGCTACCTGCGCGCGACGTTCTCCCAGGTCGTGTGGGCGGCGCTCGGCAGCTCGATCGGCAACGGCATCCTGCCGGCGCTCGTCACCGACGACCCGACGGCGATCGCGAAGCTGATCACCGGGATCGGCGACGTCGATTCGGCCGACATCGCCGGTCGGATCTTCAAACTCTCTCGGCAGGTGAACACGAGCGACGAGCTCCAGGCCGCGTTCGCCCAGGGCCACGAGGGCGTGTTCGACCGCATCGCGCAGTCCGAGTCCGCCGAGGCACGGCAGTTCACCGCCGCGGTCGAGGAGTTCATGTACGTGCACGGCAGTCGAGGCCCCAACGAGTACGACCCGTACTCGTGGAGCTACGAGTCCCGCCCGCTCCTGCTCGCCCAGGCGATCGACAGGGTTCGCACCGCAGGCGACGACCACGATCCCGCGGCCACCCTGGCAACCGGCGCGGCGGAGCGCCAACGGCTCATCGAGCACTACAGCCAGGTGTTCGCCGCCGACCCCGAGGCTCAAGGCACCTTCCTCGCTGCGGTCAACTCGTTGGCCGTGTTCATGGCAGCGCGTGAGCGGTGCAAGAGCAACCACATCCGCGTCGTCGGCGAGGTCCGCGAGTGCTTCCTCGAGCTCGGGCGCCGCGCCGTCGCCGACGGACACCTCGACCATGTCCGCCAGGTGTTCATGCTCCTCGCCGACGAACTCGACGACTGGCTCGACGATCCCTCCTCATTCACTGCGCGCCTCGCCGAGCGCGAGCAGGACTACCTGTCGCTGTACGAGCTCGAGCCGCCGTACATCGTGGACATGGTCGTGCCCCCGCTGAGCGAGTGGAGGCGCAAGGACTCCCTCACCGCGGAGCGCGTCGCCGTCGGGGACGTGCTCAGCGGCGTGGCCGGTTCACCAGGCACGGTCACGGGTACCGCACGGGTGCTGCACAACCTCGACGACGGTGACCGGCTCGATCCCGGCGACATCCTGATCGCCGAGTCGACCGACCCGTCGTGGACACCGCTCTTCCTCGCCGCCGGCGGCGTGATCACCAACATCGGAGCCGTCGGCACCCATGCCGTGATCGTGAGCCGCGAACTCGGCATCCCGTGTGTTCCGTCGATCGCCGACGCAACCCGGCGCATCCCCGACGGGTCGACGATCACCCTCGACGGATCGACCGGCAAGGTCACCATCGACGCCCTTCCCTGAGCTCCTCTCCTCTTCGTTTGCGTTCTGATTCGGATGGGCCGGTCCAGCCAAATCGCCACGCAAACGTCTGGGTGCGGGCCTCGGCGTTAGGTTGGCTCGCATGAGCCCGGACGAGATCGAGACGTTTCTGTCCGAACCCCGCGATGCCGTGCTGAGCGTGGTCCTGCCGTCGGGGCGGGCGATGGGCACACCGATCTGGTTCCGGTGGGTCGACGGGGTGGCACGCTTCCAGAGTCCGACGGGTTCGTCGAAGACCGCGGCGCTGCGGTCGACGGGGAGGGCCAGCCTGTGCGTCCATGACCAGCCGTTGCCGATCGCCCGTTACGTCACGTTGGAGGGGCCGGTGCGCGAGGTCGAATTCGATCTCGACGCGGACATTGCTGCCGCCGCACGGCACTACCTGGCTGACGGCGCCGAGGCGTTCACCGCGAAGATCGAGCAGGCGCTCGCGGCTGGACGGCGTTGGGCGAGCTTCGAACTCGAACCGGCGACGGTCGTCGCTCGCAGCCAGTCACTCGGCTGATCCCGCGACCTGTCGTCCGGGTACTGTCGAAGCGACGAAGGGGGGTCGCATGAGCGACGGGTTGAGTGAGAACTGGGCGACGTTGTGGGAGGCATTCGCCGATGCCCAGCCCGACCAGACGGCGGTCGTGGTCGGCGAGGTGTCGCAGACGTGGCGGGAACTCGATGATCGCGCTGCTCGACTCGCAACCGCCCTCGCTGCCCGCGGCTGCGGAGTCGGCACACGTATCGCGCAGCTGATGTACAACTGTCCGGAGTACCTCGAATCGTCGTATTCGGCGTTCAAGCTCCGCGCCACACCGGTCAACGTCAACTACCGGTACAAGGCACCCGAGATCGCCTACATCTGCGACAACGCCGAGGCCGAAGTGCTCGTGTTCCACGGTTCACTCGGCCCGCAGGTGGCAGACGCCGTTGCGTCGATGCCGACCGTGCGCGTGCTGTTGCAGGTCGACGACACGACGCCGCTGATCGAGGGCGCCGAGTGGTACCACGACGTCGTCGAGAACTCCGAGCCGGCTGCGCGCATCGAGCGCTCGGGCGAGGACACGCTGATGCTGTACACCGGCGGCACCACGGGCAATCCGAAGGGTGTCGTGTGGCGCCATGTCGATCTGTTCGGTGCGTTGGCGTTCACGGCGTACATGTCCGCGGGCATCGAGGTGCCGACCACGCCCGAGGACGTGGGTCGCGTCGCTGCCGAACTGCGCGCCGAGGGCAAGAGCCCGGTCATGTTGTGTGCACCTCCGTTGATGCACGGGACCGCGCTGTTCCTGGCGATCGGGGCGTTCGTGATGGGTGGCAGCGTCGTGCTGCTCGGGAGCCGTTCGTTCGATGCCGACGAGCTGTGGGATCTCGTGCAGCGACATCGGGTGACGCAGATCTCCCTCGTCGGCGACGCGTTCGCCCGGCCGCTCAACGAGGCACTCGACGCGGCCGAGGCCGACGGTGTGATCCACGACCTGACCTCGGTGACCCGGATCGTGTCGACCGGGGCCACGCTGTCGGTGGATCAGAAGCGGGCCTTCCAGCGCCGGCTCCCGAACGCGGTGATCATCGACATGATCGGCGCGTCCGAGGGTGGGCCGTACGCGATGTCGATGACGATGCCGGGCACCGAGCCGCCCGAGACGGCGGTGTTCACCGCGCCGCCCAATGTCGTCACGATCGATCCGATGACCGACCAGGTGCTTCCCCGGGGATCCGACGTTCCCGGCATGCTCGCAGCGACGGGGCCGATGCCGCGTGGTTATTGGCACGACGATGCCAAGACCGCCCAGACGTTCCGGACGATCGATGGCGTTCGCTACACGGTGCCCGGTGACTTCGCCACGATCGCCGAGGACGGCACCGTCACACTGCTCGGCCGTGGCTCGGTGTGCATCAACTCGGGCGGTGAGAAGATCTACCCGGAGGAGGTCGAGGTTGCTGCCCGCAAGCACCCGAACGTGATCGACGCCAACGCCGTCGGGGTGCCGCACGAGCGGTTCGGCGAGACGGTCGTGCTGGTGTGCTCGGTTCGCGAGCCAACTCCCGCCGAGGAGATCATCGCCACCGTCAAGGCGTCGATCGCCGACTACAAGGCTCCTCGACGGGTCGTGTTCGTCGACGAGGTCTATCGCGCCCCGAACGGCAAGGCCGACTACCGATGGGCCCGCGATCAGGCCGTCGCCGCCACGTGACCTCCCCGCTGCGATGAGCGAGACCGCCGTATACGGTGGCTTGGCTCATCGGAGCGGGGGACGAACGGTGTGCGATGAGCGAACGGACCGCATACGCGTGGTCTCGCTCATCGCAGCGCGGGCCTCGTGGGTGACCGGGTCACGTGAGCGCGGCGGACCACCACTGTTCGAAGAACGGCAGGACGGCGCTGTCGACCAGTTCGACGATCAATCCGCTCGGCGGTTGCAGGTAGGTGAACATCCCGACGCCCGCGCCGGCACCCGGATCCTGCTGGGCGCCGATGAGCGTCCAGCCCAGCGACACCAGCCGATCGGTTTCGGCCTGCACGTCGTCGGCCCACACGCCGACGTGATGCGCGCCGGCCGACACGGTGCCATCCCAGAACGTGCCCGCGGGGCCTTCGAGCAGCTCGATGTGCTGAGGGCCTTCGGCCGAATACGTGTACTTCAGGTGGATCTCCTGGAGTCCGGCTCGAGGTGTCCAGAGGCTCTGCGCCGGGTTCTCACGACGCTCGGCCCACGTCACGCCCATGCTCGCGCCGATCTCGTCCATGGCCGCTTCGAGGTCCGGGACCCGGACGCCGACATGGAACAAGCGCTGGTAGTCGATCATCCGAGTGGTCCGATCACGTTGCGTCGAGCGCGTCCGGATCACCGAGGAGGTCGGCGATCGTCTTGCAGAATGCAGCTGCCGGCGCGCCGTCGAATGCCCGGTGGTCCCACGTCAGACTGAGTGTCAGGCGCTTGTGGACGCGAACCTTGCCCTTCTTGCTCAGTGCGAGATCGTCGCGCAGGCGGCCGACACCGAGGATCGCCGTGTTCGGCGGATTGATCACCGGCGTGAACCCGTCGACGTCGTACATGCCGAGCGTGCTCACCGAGAACGTTCCGCCCTCGAGATCGGGGAGTTCGAGCGAGCCGGACCGTGCAGCCGCGGCAAGCCGTGACGACTCGACCGACAGCGAGGTGAGATCCAGCGACGCGGTGTCGCGGATCACCGGGACGATCAGGCCCTCGTCGAGCGCAACGGCCATGCCGACGTGAGCGGTCGGCAGCATCGCCACACCGTCGTCGGTGATCTGGGAGTTGACGAGCGGGTGCTGCCCGAGCGCCCTCGCCGCCGCCGCGATCACGTAATCGGTGTAGCTCGGTGCCGACCCCGATTCCTTGCGACGTTCGCGGTCCTCGACGACCGCATCGAGATCGGCGTCCATGAAGAGCGTGAGCTGGGCCATCTGACGCAGCGACTCGTGCATCCGCTTGGCGATCGTGCCCCGGATCCCGCTGAGCCGGATGGTGCGCGTCGGCTCCTGCAGCGCGGGCAGCAGCGTCGGTGCTGGTGCTGGTGACGGAGCCGTACCACCGGCGATCAGACCGCGGACGTGGAGGGCGACCGCGTCCTTCGTGATGCGCTGTTCGATCGGGTCGATCGCGACCTGCGCCAGATCGACGCCGAGGAGGTCGGCGAGGCTGCGTGCGGCAGCGGTGGCCGGCATCGACGTGCCCGTCACGGTCGCTG
>JBGSII010000078.1:0-4424 GCA_041742555.1 Ilumatobacteraceae bacterium | reverse complement strand
GGCGCCGATCGCCGCGACCGGCCAGCGCGTCAGCACGAGCACCAAAAGCCCTGCACCAACGGCTGCAATCACACGGTCGCGTTCGAGCACGGCCCGCGCCCGAACGGTCGGTTGCCGCTCAGCGATTGGTGCGGGCACCGGGCGCCATGACGCGACCGCCAGCCAGAGTCCCCCGGTGATGAGTGCGCCGCAGAGCGCTGCGAGCGCGGTCACCAGGCACCCCGCTCGTGGAGCGACGGGTCGTAGCCATGGGCGACGAGTTCGTCGAGCAATCTGACCGGGATCGGCGAGGTCGGGTTCGGCGTGGCCACACCGTCAGGGCTGGCGCCGAACCAGACGTCGGTCACCACTTGCCCAGTGTCAGCGTCGTAGTGGTCGACGTGTCGGATCTCAGAGACCACCCGTCGCCCGTCGCGAGTCTTCGAGAGAAAGACGACTGCGTCGAGCGCCAACGAGGCGAGCTGCATGACGTCGCCGGTGGCCCAGTCGCGTCCACCGGCTCGGGCGTACACCGACATGCGAGGGAACACTGACCATGACGAGTCGGCGTGGATGGTGCACATCGAGCCGGCGATGCCCTGGCTCATCGCTTCCAACATGTCGATGACTTCGGGGCCCCTCACCTCGCCGACCACAATGCGATCGGGCGTGAACCGCTTGATCGTCCGGGACAGGTCGGCGAGGGTGACGCCCCCGACGCCCTCGCTGTTCGGCGGTCGTTCGAGGAACACGAGGACTTGGTCGTGCCGTTCGGGCATCCGGTCCAAGTGCATCTCGGGTTCCTGCTCCAGCACCGCGACGCGTTCCGACCGCTCGCAGTCGTGCAGCAGCGCCCGCAGCAGCGTGGTCTTACCGACACCCTGCCCGCCGCAGATCAACAGGTTCCACCGGGCAGCGACGAAGGCCTTGAGCAATGAAGCGATGCCACGGTCGTACATGCCTCGACGGACGAGGTTGTCCTGGTCGGCGTCCACCAGCAGATGCCGGCGGATCGTCATATACGGCCGAGGTGTCACCCACGCGGCGGCAGCGAGACGCGACCCGTCGGGTAGCTGCAGATCGAGGCGTGGGTGGGCGGGGGTGAATTCGCGCTCCATGTGGCCGCCCCGCCGAGCCATCGCCTGAATCATCGCGATCAGCTCAGCGTCAGAGGCTGCGATCGGATCGGCGCGCTCGACGACACCGTCGATGGTGACGAGGCGCACGTCGTCGCAGCCGTTCACGTGCAGATCGGTGACATCGCGGCGCTCGAGTAGCCGGTCGATTGCCGGCGCCGTGGAGAACGCTGCGGCAAGGACTGACTCGGTGACCTCGTCCTCTTCGACTTCGGAGATCTGTGGCTCGCCTAGGCGCAGCGCGGTGCGCGCACGCACATCGAGTTCGCGCCGCACGATCGCTCTTGCCATCTGACGCTGATCAGCTTCGTCCGGTGGTCGCCGCCCTTCCTCGGAACAGCGACGCAGGTAGTCGCCGATCTCATCCGCGACGAGCCGCCGCAGCGTCACCTCGATGCGTTCCACGCCGAGGTCAGGCATGAGCACCCACCTCCTCCGGCACCCACGTCGAGAGCGCGTCGACGAACGAGCGGATCGACCGGCCGTGCGCCGACCGACGCCACCACCTGGAGGGACCACCAGTTATCAATGCCTGAGCGCCGCGCTGGTCCCATGCGATCGACCCGGCCACGGGGACATCGAGTTCGCCGGCGACCTCGCCGGGGCTGTAGCCGCGGTCGCCGATCAGCACGCCAACGACTGGTACCCCGAGCGAGTCTCGGAGCGCGTTGATCGTTCCTCGACTGTGGGCGACACCGCCGAGCGTTGGAGCCAGTGCCACGGCGACGACGTCGCATCCCGCCAGTCGGCCTGCGGTTGGCTGCGTACGGTTCCAACGGCCGCCGTCGAGCACCACCGAGCCGTCCTCGCCCCGCATCGCAGGGGCCAGCCGATTGCCGATAGCCATCAACGTCGACGCCGCTTGTTCGCCACCGGTCGGCGCCAGCACGACACGCAACCCAGGGTGCACCTCAGCTGCGTGATCGGCGAGCACCCCGTTCGGATCCGCCATATGACGCAGCGCCCCGGCGACCCTGATGAGTCCGGGTTCACCGACCGGGCCCACCCAGCACTCGACGTCACCACCAGCCGGGTCGAGCTCCACGGCGATCGCGCCCATGACCGCTGCGGCCCCGATGGCCAGCGTCGTCACCCCCGGTGATCCTTTGGCACTCACCAGCCCCAGCCGCATCGTCAGTCCCCCAGCACCACGATCGTGACCCGACGGTCTGCGGCGGCGGCCGAGACTCGGGCAGCCTCGGACCGCGCGACGACGACCTCCACGGGTCGGTCTCCGCTCGACGACACCTCTCCGCCGATCCCGGCGATCCACCCTGGTACTTCCGCGACGGTGCCGTTGGTTCCGGCAGCCGGTCGGATGACGACGGACACCACAGCTCCGCGGGTCATGCCCGTTGTCGGCGAATCGCCTGGCCCGACCAACACGCCCACGATCGCCTCGTCGGCAGTCACGAGCCGATCACCCGCAGGTAACAACTGCCCGTCGACAAGCAGCCCCCCGGCAACGATGTCGGTCGAGGCGACCCGCCCTACCAACTCATCGAGACGCGACGCGGGGATCGACGCAACGTCGGTGTCCTCGCCGATGGTGACGACTCTGAGGTCGCTCCGATCGATCACGTCGAACCTCCCGATGTCGGTCGCAACAGCCAGAACTTCAACACGGTCGTCGGCCGACAGATAGAGCGAGGCGAACAGCCATCCCCCGACCACCGCAGCGAAAGCCCCTCCACCGATACGGCCCCATCGCCGGCGCACCGGGTCCTTCTTCTGACCCGCGACAGTCGCCTGTCGCGCGGCACGGTTCGCCGAGTCCGGAGATGTTGCTCCGTTGCGTCGAGTCATGGTCGTACTCATGGTGTCTCCCCACCTTCGATCACGGTCTGAACCTCCGCTACTGGCCGCGGCACATCGGTAGAGCGCGTCACCGCCGCGAGTGACCCAGACGCACCCGTCGTTGCCGTCCACGAAATCGACCACGACACCGACGCCTGCCCGGGCCAAGCCGATGGACGACCGTTCGCTCCGGTACGGGTCGTGTAGATCCATGCGCACGCGCCCGGCGCGCCCGCTTGTGCCTCGGGCGTCCCAGCGCTCGCCGTGAAGCGAGTTCCCGAGCCGGCACACTGCACCGTCTGTGCGCCCGGCTCGCCTGGCCGGAACGTCAGCTGAGGCGTAGCGGTGACGGTCACGCACAGACCACCCGCGCACTCGGTCTCGGTCACGACGCCGGTCCAGTTCACGACGGCGACGAACACGGGAACGCCGATGATCGACGCAGTGCCCGCTGATGGTGATGACTCAACAACGGGTTGCGGCAGTTCACCGACCAGTCGGCCTCGTGCGATGGTGGCCAACGTTCCGGGCGTGGCTGCGATCACCCACCGAAAGTTGAAGGTGGTCCGGCCATCAGCGCACTCCCAGGATTGCCACACGACGTCAACGCCTTCCGGCGGGCGGTCCAGTCCGAAGTCGCCGTAGATCGTTGGGTCCTCGATGTCGTATCCGAGGTTGACCCAGTAGCACTCGGGAGGCGGGCTGCCGCCCGAGTCGCCAGGCGTGCCAGGGGTGCCGGGGGTCGGCACGTCCCACTCGATGCAGTAGCCACGGGGTGACCACTCGACGCACTGGGTCACGTCCTGAGCCATCGCCGCCGTGGCCGGGGTCAGCAACAGACCGACTGTGGCGCCAATGGCAGCGACGCACGTGCGTGTTCGCATCACGAGTCCCCGGGCCGCGGGCAGTCATCGGGCGGTGCCTCGGTCAGATCACGAAGGAGCCACTCGTCACCTACTCGCACGACGACGACCTCGCCACCGTTGACGCCGCCTTGCGACTCGAGCGCCGCCCCGGTGCTGTCGACGATCTGGATCGAGGTGACGGTGCAAACCATCGCCACCGCCTCGGTCTCGCTGCGAAGCTCGACCGATCGCACAGTTGAGTCGTACATCGCGCCACGTGGCCCGGCGCGGTAGAAGCGGCCAGCGGCGGCCTCGCTCGCCCAGAATCCGAGTGCCCCGGTTGCAAATGCGCTGTCCTCGGGGAAGAGAGCCAAGTAGCGGCCGACCAGCGCGTCGTCGACGTTCGAAGCGACGCTCGGGTTGGTGAGGATCTCGGCGACCACCGCGTCGTACGAATCGACGAGCTGCTCGATGGTTGGTTGGAGGCTCTCGCTCGTGACGGCCGTGCTCGGCGGCGACGTCGAGGGTCCCGCGCTGGTTGACGGAGGGTTCGTTGTCGGCGCAGGCGTCGAACTCGGAGCAACGGTCGAGGACGACGGGGAGCTTGATGTGGCGGTCGTGTTCGGTGCCTGCGAGTCGGTCGTCGGCCCGGCCGCGCCGTCACCCG
>JBGSII010000077.1:0-2012 GCA_041742555.1 Ilumatobacteraceae bacterium | reverse complement strand
GGCCGTCAGGTGGTGGGGAGGCGGGGGCCGGCGATGCGAAGGTCGTCGCGTCGGCGAGTCACACCACGGGCGTCGAGTTCGGCCAGCAGGGGCAGCACGAACTTCCGGCTCGCGCCGGTGGCGTCACGGAACGCGGCGACCGTGAATCCATCCGGCGATGTTGACAACAATGTCGCCGCGAGCATCGCTGCGGCCTCGATCGTGTCGGCGTGGAAGTACATCGCCTCGCGAGTCACCAGATGGCCACGACGCACGAGCTCGCGCAGCTCGGCTCGATCGACGCCGTCCGGCTGCGACGGAGTGAACCCTCCCGCAACGGCCAGGGCGAGGTAGGGGTGATCGACGTAGGGGTCGACGACGTCCGCGGTCCGAACCGTGGCGGCATCGATGACGACGTCATCCAGCGTGGCGAGCACGGCACGCTCGCGGTCGTCGAACGAGGCCAGGTCGATCCCGAGGGCTCCCGCAGCGCCGACTCGTTCCACCAGCGATGTTCGCGTCGCGTCGAGTTCGGCATCGGTCGTCAGCCAGCTGCCGATGGTCGGCTCGATGCGTTCACCGGTCAGTCGTTCGACGTCGTCGACGGTCACCCAACCACGCTCGCGGACGAGCCGTTCGATCGTCCGGTCCGGTGCGGCCCGTGACGCACGCAGCACCGGCTCGATGTCGAGGACTTCGCCGCCGCCGATCGTCTCGTCACGACCGGACTCTCGAAGCACGTATCGATCACCTGGAAGCAAGGGCAACGGCTGAGCGAGGAACAAACGCACTGCCCCGTGCGAACCCGGCGCCAACATCTCGGTGCCGAGCACGCGCACCCGCACCGCGTGCTCCCCCGATCCGAGATAGGCGACGAACGCCCCGCGACGCGACACGTCGTGGTCGAGCGCCGCGAGTACGTGCAAGGACGCGTCGAACCGATCCGTGAGATGCCATCGGTCAGGATCGATCAGAGCGTCGCCACGGACGAGTTCATGGTGATCGATGCCACTGAGGTTGACTGCGACCCGAGACCCAGGCCCGATGTCGTCGACCGATCGTCCAGCCGTTTGGAGGGCGCGGACTCGGACACGGCGAGCGGCGACCTCGAGGTTCTGGTCGACCGCCAGTCGTCCACCGGTCAGCGTTCCGGTGACCACCGTCCCGGACCCTTTCGCTGCGAAAACCCGGTCGATCCAGAGCCGGGGTCGTCCGACGTCACTGGCACGAGCGGCGCGCGCGACCAGCTGGTCGAGCTCACGCCGCATGTCGTCGAGGCCAGCACCTGTCGTCGAGGAGACCGCGACCACAGGAGCACCGTCGAGAAACGTGCCGACGACGTGATCGGCGACATCCATGCGGGCCAGTTCGAGCAGGTCGTCGTCGACGAGATCGGCCTTGGTCAACGCGATCACGCCCGACCCGACACCGAGCAGCTCGAGGATGCGGAGATGTTCCTCCGACTGCGGCTTCCATCCCTCGGTCGCGGCGACGACGAAGACGCATGCCGCGACCCCGCCGACCCCGGCGAGCATGTTGCGAAGGAACTTCACGTGGCCGGGGACGTCGATGAAGCTCAGCTCCTCACCCGAGGGCAAGGTCGTGTGTGCAAAACCGAGATCGATGGTCAACCCACGACGCTTCTCCTCCTCGAAGCGGTCAGGATCGGTACCGGTGAGTGCGAGCACCAACGATGACTTGCCATGGTCGACATGGCCGGCCGTCGCAACGACCGTCACGGCAGCCGAGCCGCAGCGGCGAGCGCCGCCGCCAGGGTGGCGTCGTCGGACGGGTCGACCGACCGCAGGTCGAGCATCGTTCGATCGTCACGCGATCGGGCGATGACCGGGGGGTCGTGTCGACGCAGCGCTGTGAGGAGGTCACCGTCGACCTCGACGCCGTAGGACTCCATCGTCACCCCCGGCGCGGACCCTGCACCGGGCAACGCCGCCATGGGCACGGCCACGGCCGATGGGTGCTCGTGCGACACCGTCGCAACGAGCGCTTCGGCGCGAGCACGCAGCGAGGCGACC
>JBGSII010000076.1:0-29184 GCA_041742555.1 Ilumatobacteraceae bacterium | reverse complement strand
CCCGGTCGATCAAGCGGAGAGTCGGGCCCGGCCCTTGGCCCGGCGGGACTTCAGCACGGCGCGGCCCGCGCGCGTGCTCATGCGCGCACGGAACCCGTGCTTGCGGGCTCGACGGCGATTGTTGGGCTGGTAGGTACGCTTCACGGCTGACTCCGGACGGTTCGAGGCAAAATCACGTTCCGCCGACGACGCACTCGATCACTGGATCGGTGCCACATCACACGGACTGACCTGGCAAGGCTAGAGGTGTGGAGGTACCCGCGCCAACCGACGTCGGCAAACCACACCCGTGTAAGTTGTCCACAGGGCCGGAGGAGGGGAATCACCCCAGCGTGCAAGCCATGTGACGCCGGGTGGTGGCACTTGTGCCGTCAGGTTTTCGTCGGAGATCGCGCGTGCTAGGTTCGCTGTCCCGCAGTCGGTCGCCGACGTGTCCACATTCTGTGGACAACGGTGTGGACCACTGTCGATGACGATCCGGAGCCCCTCGTGACAGACAGCGCAGACGTGTGGACACAGGTGACGCTCTCGCTCCGTTCACAGCTTGCCGAGTCGGTGTGGTTCTCGACCTTCCAGGACGTGTCGCCGTTACCGTCCGACGGCGACACGCTCCGGTTGCTCGCGCCCAGCGCCTACGTCCGCGACCGGATCCTGAGCCGATATCTCCCGCTCGTCACCGAGGCACTCCAGGACGCAGGTGAGGGCCATCGATCGGTCGAGATCGATGTCGAGACCGGCGAGAGCAGCACCGCCACCCACGACCTGGACCGCCAAGCCGACCAACCTCCGACGTCGCCCGACGACGAGGTAGGTGACCTCGCGGCGAGCGCCCCGTCCCGTGACGCCTCGCGCTCACTCCTGCTCGACGAAGCCGGCCTCAATCCGCGGTACACCTTCGAGACCTTCGTGAAGGGGGCATCCAACCAGTTCGCCCTTGCGGCTGCGCTCCGGGTAGCCGAAACGCCGGCACGCAGCTACAACCCGTTGTTCATCTACGGATCGGCGGGGCTCGGCAAGACCCATCTCCTGCACGCGATCGGTCACTACGTGCACTCGAACTACCAGCACCACGAGGTGCGGTACGTCTCGACCGAGACCTTCATGAACGAATACGTCGATGCCATTCGCCAGAACACGACGAACTCGTTGCGTCGGCGCTACCGCGACATCGACGTCCTGCTGATCGACGACATCCAGTTCATCGCCGGCAAGGAGGGCCTCCAGGAAGAGTTCTTCCACACGTTCAACTCGCTGCACGGTGCCAACAAACAGGTCGTGATCTCCTCGGACCGCATGCCAGACGCCATCCCGACGCTCGAGGAACGCCTTCGAGGGCGCTTCAAGTGGGGTCTGATCACCGACATCCAGCCACCCGACCTCGAGACCCGGCTCGCCATCTTGCGCAACAAGTCCGAGCGGGATCGGGTACTCGTCCCCGACGAGACCCTCGAGTTCATCGCGACGAACATTGCGACGAACATCCGCGAACTGGAAGGAGCGTTGATCCGCGTCACGGCATTCGCGAGCCTGAACCAGGTGCCGATCACGACCGATCTGGCCGAGACCCAACTCGCGGATCTCCTCAGCGACAGCAAACCGAAGGCCCGCACCGACGAAGAACTGCTCGCGGACATCGCAGCAATCCTCAAGTTCCCCGTCGAGGATCTCAAGGGCAGAAGCCGTCAGCGACCGCTCGTGACCGCCCGCCAGATCGCGATGTACGTGTTCCGCGAACTCACCGACCTGAGCTACCCGGCGATCGCCCGTCTGTTCGGCGGCCGCGACCACACCACGGTGATCCACGCCAACGAGAAGATCCAGCGGCTGATGAGCGAGCGCAAGCAGATCTACGACCAGGTCACCGACCTCCTGCAACAGCTCAAGGCATGACGCGGCGCGCGAACAACGATGGGGACAGCAAGCGGACAACTCGCCCGAGGCGGTGGACATCGCGCAGTTGTCCACCGGACCACAGCGGTGCAATTCGCGACCTGGGGATCGGCCACCCATCCCGTGTGGATGCCCGAAGCCGCCCTACGCTGCACGAACGCGTGGTTGTCCCCAATCCACAGCACCTACTACTGACATTGAACATTGAGACATCCCTGCATGAGGAGAAGTGCCTGCTGTGAAATTTCGTTGCGAACGTGATGTGCTCGCCGACGCCGTCGGCTCCGCTGGACGAGCAGCGACGAACCGCACCGGCACCTTGCCGGTGCTCGCCGGCGTGCGCATGGAGGTCGACGGCGACACGCTCACCGTCACGGGGACCGATCTCGAACTGACCATCCGTCTCAGCGTCGACGTCGGTGGTGAACGCAACGGAGCCGCGGTGGTACCGGCTCGTCTGGTGGGCGACATCGTCAAGGCACTGCCCGCTGGCGCCGTCAACGTCGAACTCGGCGACGACGAGATGTCGATCAGCGCGGGACGGTCGCAGTTCTCGGTTCGCCCGCTGTCGCTCGACGACTATCCGAGCCAGGCCGAGCCGTCGGCCGATGCCGTGACGCTGCCTGCTGCCGCCATGGTCGATGCCCTTCGCCAGGTCGTGCGTGCGGCTTCGACCGACGACGCTCGAGCAGTGCTGACCGGCGTCCTGCTCGCCTCGGATGACGACGGTCTGCGCATGGTGGCGACCGACTCGTACCGACTCGCCGTTCGCGACCTGCCCGACACAGGTGTGCTCGCATCGGGGCAGAAGGTGCTCATACCCGGACGTGCGCTCAGCGAACTCCAGCGACTGCTCGGCGATGTCGACGAGCTCAGCGTTCGTCTCGGCGATCGCGACGCCACGTTCGAAGCCGGTGGGACGCGGCTGAGTACACGACTCATCGAAGGGGAGTTCCCCAACTATCGGAACCTGCTGCCGTCGAGTTATCCCAACCTGCTCACGGTCGGCAAGGCGGCGATGCTCGAGGCCATCCGACGCGTGAAGATCCTCGCTCAGGACTCCACCCCTGTGCGGCTCACACTCGGCGGCGACACGGTGCAGTTGACCGCGATCACCCAGGATGTCGGCAACGCGGTCGAGGAGATCGACGCCAGCTACGACGGCACGGAGATGACCGTTGCGTTCAACCCGGACTACCTCTCTGCTGGAATCGACGCCATCGACAGCGATGACGTCACCCTCGCAACCATGGATCCGATGAAGCCTGCGGTGCTGCGTGGCGTCGGTCGCGATGACTACCTGTATCTCCTCATGCCGGTCCGGGTGCCGTAATGCTGATCTCGGCCTCACGGTGGGCCTTGTGTGCTCTGGTTGGGGTCGGCCTCGTGCGGCTCGTCGCTGGCGCTTCCCTCGCCGCCTGAGAGGCGTCGCGATCGTGTGAGACTGGGGACTGATGATCGTCTCGAACCTCGAGTTGGTCGACTTCCGCAACTACGTCTCGGGCACCTTCGAGCTGACGTCGGGAACGACGGCGGTCATCGGCGACAATGGCCAGGGCAAGACGAACCTTGCCGAGGCGCTCGCATTCCTGGCGACACTCGGCAGTTTCCGGTCGGTTCCAAGCGATGCGTTGGTGCGTGTCGGAGCGTCGACGGCGATCATCAGGGCGACCGTGGTCGACGACGACGGACGAGAGAGCCTGATCGAGATCGAACTCGCTGCGGCCGGTCGCAATCGAGTGCAGGTCAACCGTCAGCGTCTGCAACGGGTGCGCGACCTGCTCGGCACCGTTCGTGTGACGGTGTTCTCGCCGGACGATCTCGTTCTGGTGAAGGGGAGCCCGGGAGAACGGCGCCGATTCCTCGATGACACACTCGTCGCGCTGGCGGTCAAGTACGACGGGATTCGACTCGAGGTGGATCGCATCGTTCGCCAGCGCAACAGCCTGCTCAAACAAGCGGGCGGTCGCCTGACCGACGAGATCGAGGTGACCCTCGACGTCTGGGATGCGAAGTTCGCCGAGATCGCCGATCAGTTCGGCTACGCACGCGCGACTCTCGTCGCACGGCTGGCGCCGATGGTGCAGGAGGCCTACGAACAGCTGGCTGGGTCACCGACGCCGGTGGAGATGACCTACGAGCCGGCGTGGCGGTCGATCGGTCTGGCCGCGGCGCTGCAAGGGGCGCGGCCGAGCGATCTGCGGCGTGGTGTCAGCACGGTCGGACCCCATCGAGACGAACTCGAGTTGGCGATCGGCGGGCTCCCGAGCCGCACCCACGCGTCCCAGGGTGAGCAACGGACCCTGGCGTTGGCACTACGCCTCGCCGGACACCGTCTCGTGACCGAACGTACGGGTTCGGCCCCCGTCCTGGTCCTCGACGACGTCCTCTCCGAACTGGACGACCATCGAGCGACGGCGCTCCTCGACCATCTTCCACCGGGGCAGGTGATCATCACCACGGCGAGCGAGCTTCCCCCCGCAGCGCGCGCCGATCACCTCCTTCGGGTCGAGGCCGGTCGGGTGGTGTGAGCGACCTGCGATGAGCGAACCGTGCCGTATGCGGTGGTCTCGCTCATCGCACGGTGATGTCGGGTCGACGCGACGAGCCGGGGGAGTACGGTTCGTGACATGTCCGACCCGGTCCCGATCTCGCGATCGCTCGACTCGATCATGAAGTCGCTCCGAGGCACCGACCGGGTCCAGATCGGTGGGGTGTTCGGGCGCTGGGACGACGCGGTCGGACCGACGGTCGCCGCGCACGTCCGCCCGGTTCGCCTCGACCAGGGTGTGCTCACGGTCGAGGCCGACGAGGCGGCGTGGGCGACCCAGGTCAAGTTCCTGAGCGCCGACATCATCGAACGCCTCGCAGCCGTCGCCGATGTCCGAATCGAGCGGCTCGAGGTGCGTGTCGGGCGGCCCGACCGAGCGTCGAGTGCCCCGACTCCGTGACACCCCGCTGGTAGGCTGAACCCCATTCGCGAACACCATGTGGGCGCCGGTCCGACCCCCTGTCGAGTACCGGCCGACCACACGGCTCGCCCCACCAAGGTGCCCTCGCGGGCATGCCGCCAGACAGCCAGAAGTATCGAGGTACGAGTGTCCAACGACACCCAAGCACCAGCCGACGCCGCCGACACGAACGGCGCGTCGCCGCCGAAGAGGAAACCGAACGCCACGAACTCCGCCGTGACGACGGCCACCTACGACGCCAAGGCGATCCAGGTGCTCGAGGGGCTCGACCCGGTGCGCAAGCGGCCGGGCATGTACATCGGTTCCACCGGTCTGCAGGGGCTGCACCACCTGATCTGGGAGGTCGTCGACAACTCCGTCGACGAGGCGATGGCCGGCCACTGCACCCGCATCGGTGTGACCCTGCTCGCTGACGGAGGCTGTCGGGTCGACGACGACGGACGAGGTATCCCGGTCGACCCGTTCACCTCCGGCGAGCACAAGGGCAAGAGCGCCGCCGAGGTCGTCTTGACCGTGCTCCACGCCGGCGGCAAGTTCGGCGGTGACGGCTACAAGGTGTCCGGTGGCCTCCACGGCGTGGGTGTCTCGGTCGTCAACGCGCTGTCCGAGCGACTCGTCATCGAGGTCGACCGTGACGGCAAGCACCATCGTCAGGAATACGCGAAGGGCGGAAAGCCGCAGGGCAAGATGACCGTGGTCGGCGACACCCCCAAGCGGGGCCGAACCACGGGCACCACGATCAGCTTCTGGCCCGACCCGACGATCTTCGCTGCCGAGGGCACCGAGTTCGTCGCTCGCACCGTGCTCGAACGCCTTCAGACGATGGCCTTCCTGAACAAGGGCCTGGAGATCGTCTTCGCCGACGAGCGCGACGGTCGTGAACAGACCGTCACCTACCTCTACAAGGGCGGCATCCTCGACTTCGTCAAACACCTCAACGCCACCAAGGAACCACTCTTTTCCAAGGTGTGCCAGTTCGAGGACGAGGACGAAGACGACGGCCAGATGCTCGACATCGCGATGCAGTGGAACACCGGGTACTACGAGGGCATCCACGGCTACGCCAACGGCATCTCCACCATCGAAGGTGGCATGCACGTCGAGGGGTTCAAGACCGCGCTCACCTCGGTGGTCAACAAGTACGCCCGCGCCAAGAACCTGCTCAAGGAGAAGGACCCCAATCTGACGGGCGAGGACATCCGCGAGGGCATCACTGCGATCGTGTCGGTCAAGCTCCGCGAACCGCAGTTCGAAGGCCAGACCAAGGCGAAGCTCGGCAACGTGCCGATGCGCTCGTTCGTCCAGAAGGCGACCAACGAGCGCCTGGCCGAGTGGCTCGAGGAGAACCCGACCGAAGCGAACAAGGTCGTCAAGAAGGGACTCGCCGCCGCTCAGGCTCGTGTCGCCGCCAAGAACGCTCGCAATGCCATCCGCCGCAAGACGGCGCTCTCGGGCGCCGGCATGCCGGACAAACTCAAGGACTGCTCGTCGAAGAACGCCGACGAGTCCGAGCTGTTCATCGTCGAAGGCGACTCCGCCGGCGGAACCGCCGTCGACGCACGCGACCCGCGAACCCAAGCGATCCTTCCGATTCGCGGCAAGATCCTCAACGTCGAACGCGCCCGAATCGACAAGATGCTCAAGAACAACGAGATCCAGGCGTTGATCACCGCGATCGGTGCCGGTGTCGGTGACGAATTCGACGTGACCAAAGCCCGGTACCACAAGGTGATCTGCCTCGCTGACGCCGACGTCGACGGCAGCCACATCCGCACACTGCTGCTCACGTTCTTCTTCCGCCAGATGCGCGAAATGGTCGAGGCGGGCTACTGCTACATCGCTCAGCCGCCGCTGTACTCCACCGAGGTGGGCAAGGAGAAGGTCTACCTGAAAGATGACGTGGCGAAAGCTGCGTTCCTGGAGGAACGACCGAACCACAAGAAGACCTTCCAACGCCTCAAGGGCCTCGGTGAGATGGACTGGGAGGAGCTGCGCACCACGACGATGCTCGACGGCACACGAACGCTGCTGCAGGTCACGCTCGAAGAGGCAGCGCTCGCCGACGAGATCACCTCGATCCTGATGGGTGACGACGTACCGGCGCGCCGCGACTTCATCACCACCAATGCCCGCGACGTCCGCAACCTCGACTTCTGAGACTGATCCATGACTGACACGAACGACACCCCCCCGATCGATCCGATCCAGCCCATCTCGTTGAGTGACGAGATGGAGAACTCGTTCCTCGAGTACGCGATGTCGGTGATCATGTCGCGTGCGTTGCCCGACGTACGCGACGGTCTCAAGCCGGTGCACCGTCGCATCATCTGGGACATGGAGGACCAGGGTTTCCGCCCCGACCGTGCGCATGTGAAGTGTGCACGCGTCACCGGCGACACGATGGCGCGATTCCACCCCCACGGCGACAGCGCGATCTACGACGCGCTCGTGCGGATGGCTCAGCCGTTCTCGCTCCGACACCCCTTGATCGACTTCCACGGCAACTACGGAAGTCCGGACTTCGGGCCGGCGGCCGCGCGGTACACCGAGTGCCGCCTGAACCCGTTGGCGATGCAGTTGCTCGCGGACATCGACGAGGACACCGTCGACATGATCCCGAACTACGACGGCTCGACAGAACAGCCGGTGGTCCTGCCGTCCCGATTCCCGAACCTGCTCGTCAACGGGAGCCAGGGCATCGCCGTCGGCATGGCGACCAACATCCCGCCGCACAACCTCGGCGAGGTCATCGACGCCGTCGTCCACCTGCTCGACAATCCCGAGGCGACCCCTGACGATCTGATGGAGTTCGTCAAGGGTCCGGACTTCCCGACCGGCGCGAGCATCCTCGGCAAGGCGGGCATCATCGACGCCTACCGAACCGGCCGCGGCTCGGTGAAGATGCGCGCCACCGTCGAGATCGAGGAGTCCAAGAGCGGTCGGATGGAGATCGTGGTCACCGAGCTGCCGTATCAGACGAGCTGCTCGGCGATCGCCTCGCGGATCCAGGATCTCGTCGATGGCGGCGACCTCGACGGCATCGCGGACGTCAACGACGCGTCCTCGGGCGGCAAGACCAACCTGATCATCACGCTCAAGCGTGATGCGAACGCCAACGTGGTGAAGAACAACCTGTTCAAGCTCACCCAGTTGCAGTCGACGTTCTCGATCAACATGGTGGCGCTCGTCGACGGTGTCCCACGCCAGATCAACCTTCGCGACGCGCTCGTGGCCTACGTCAAGCATCAGCGTGACGTCATCACCCGCCGATCACAGTTCCGTCTCGACAAGGCCAAGCGACGCGAGCACATCCTCGAGGGGCGTATCAAGGCCCTCGATGTCATCGATGCGATCATCGCGCTGATCCGGGCCAGCGACGACGTCGCCGCGGCGCGCGCAGGGCTGATGGCCACCCCGTACGAGTTCAGCGAGGTGCAGGCCAACGACATCCTCGACATGCAGCTGCGCCAGCTCACCCGGCTGTCGCGGCTCGACCTGCAGACCGAACTCGACGAGACGCGCGCCAGCATCATCGACCTGCAGGAGATCCTGGACAGCCCGGAACGGCTCAACACGGTCATCCGCGACGAGATCACCGAGATCAAGGACAGCTTCGCCACACCCCGAGTGTGCGAACTCACCTATGACGACGGTGAGATGTCGATCGAAGACCTTGTCGACGACAAGGAACTCGTCATCGTGATGACCCAGGCCCAGTACGTCAAGGCGGTCGCAGCCGACTCGTTCAAGACGCAGGGCCGCGGCGGTCGTGGCGTCTCCGGAGGCAGGATGAAGATGGACGACGTCGTCCGCCACGTCATCTTCACCACGGCCCACGCTCACCTGTTGTTCTTCTCGAACCGGGGCAAGGTGTATCGGCTCCGGGCGCTCGAGATACCCGAGCGTGAGCGCACGGCCAAGGGCATGCCGATCGTGAACCTGCTCCCGCTGCAGGCCGACGAGCAGATCCAGGCGATCATCGACACGCGTGATTTTGCAGGCGAACGGTTCCTCTTCTTCGCCACCAAGGGCGGCACCGTCAAGAAGACGGCATTCGATGCATACGACTCGAGCCGTCGCGACGGGCTCATCGCCATCAACCTCCGCGACGATGACGAACTCGTTCGGGTGATCGAGACCAGTGGGGACGACGACATCTTCATGGTGAGTCGGGACGGGATGACCATCCGGTTCCACGAGGACGACGTGCGGGCCATGGGCCGCACAGCCGGTGGCGTTCGCGGCATGCGATTGAAGAACGCCGACGACCATGTGGTGTCCGTCGACGTCGCTCGCGACGACACGGCGATCCTGATCATGACCGAGGCCGGGTACGGCAAGCGCACACAGCTCGACAAGTTCAACACCCAAGGCCGCGGTGGCCAGGGCGTGCGCGGTATCAAACTCACCGGCAAGAAGGGTGCGGTCGTCTCGGCGTTCATGGTCGGACTCGACGACGAGATCGTTGCGGTGTCCAACAACGGTGTCACGATCCGCATGGAGGTTCGTGGCATCTCGTCGCAAGGACGTGATGCCACCGGTGTCAAGGTGATGAACATCGACGACGGCGACGCCGTCAGCTCGGTCGCGCCGATTCTCGCCGTCGACGACGAGTGATCCTTCGCGCTTCGGCGCTGTTCGCGACGCGAGTCGCCGATGCTCCACCCGAGGGGAGGTCACGATGCGCGCATCCACGGGTGATCGTGGTCAAGCAGCGGTGCTGGTGCTGATGGTGGCAACGGTGTTGTTCGTCGGTCTGTCGTCAGCGGTGGTCGCCGTCGGTGGTCGCATGGTCGATCGGACGCGGGCGCAGACCGCCGCCGATGCGGCCGCACTCGCAGGATCCGTTGGCGGGCGCGACGCTGCGGACATGATGGCGCGGCGTCACGGCGCGTCGGTGGTGTCGTTCTCGCGCGGGCCGAGCGGGGCCGACGTGACCGTCGTCGTCCGCAGAGGAGCCGCGACCGCGAAGGCGGCAGCAGCAGCCGGGGGTCCATGACGCGGCCTGGTGGCACGTGACAATTCGATCGGACCGCGACTGCCTACACTCGTGCAGATGAGCAAGACCGAGCGCGATCTCGATCTGGAGCTCGACGCGCTCGATGACGAATTGGACGAGGCCGACTCGGATGTGTTCGACGTCGACGAGCATCACGACCTCGACGAGCATCACGACCTCGATGAGGACGCGGTCACGGTCGACGCGGTTGACGAGGACGGGGTCGCGGTCGATGAGGACGACGGGGTCGCGCTCGACGAGGCCGATGGCTTCTATGAACTCCCCGAGATCGTCATGGCGACCGAGGAGGAGGATGACGGGGCCGCTGACGCGACCATCGATCCGCTGATCGCCCGCGAGTCACCCGAGGTCAGCGACGACGTGCTCGACGAACTCCAGCGAGCCGACATCGACGGGCCGACCGTTGCGCTGGCGCCCCAGGACGACTCGTCATCGAGGATCCGCCGGCCGCGTCGATCACCTGACTTCGACCCCGCGCCGTATCCCATCCCGATGACCGTCCCGCGGCTGCTCGGTCGCAAGCCGCGTGTTCGACGGGTCACCCGGGTCGTGCGCCATGTCGATCCGTGGAGTGTGTTCAAGATCGCCTTCATCGCCAACATCGTGCTGTACCTGATCGTGCTGACCGCAGGTGTGCTGCTGTGGAACGTCGCCTACGCAACCGGCACGGTCGACAACATCGAGCGCTTCTTCGAGTCGTTCGGTTGGTCCTCGTTCGAGTTCAACGGCGGTGAGATCTACCACAACGCCTGGATCGGCGGGATCTTCGTGGTGATCGGTCTCACCGGACTGGCCGTCTTGCTGGCCACGCTGTTCAATCTGATCACCGATCTGGTCGGAGGCATGCGATTCACGGTGCTCGAGGAGGAGGTCGTCGAGGCACGACCATCGCCGATGCGGCGATTCGTGGTTCGGCGAGCCGAGCCGGAGATCCCGCACGTTTCGTACGACGAGTCCGGGCCCATCGTTCGCGAGGCCGTCATCGACGACAGCGGCAGCCTGGCTCGCTGAGGGGCGTTTTCGATCGGGGGCAAGGCGTGAAGGACGCTGCCGACCGATAGCCTCTCCGACTTGCCGGGGCTATAGCTCAGTCGGTTAGAGCGCTGCCCTGATAAGGCAGAGGTCACAAGTTCGATTCTTGTTAGCCCCACCAACCCGGCAGGTCTGGCGCCGTCATCGGTGCGCCCGCGTCAACTGCTCGACCAGCGGGCTACTGTGCCGGTCGGATGAAGTTCCTCCGACGTGCGTTCTCTGCGATTCTCCTGATGGGTGTTGCCGCAGCGTTGATCCGGGTGCGCGGTTCGGGCGGGACTCCGCCCCAGCACGGTGGGTGGCGCCCACTCGAAGTGCCGGACACCTGATGGTGCACGTCGCCGTGATCGGCCGGGGTGTGGTCGGACAGCGGGTCACCCGGCGTCTTCCCGCCGTGGTCGAAGGGGTCAGCCTCGTCGATCACGATCCGCGCACGGGACGGGACCTCCCGGGCAACGTCTCGCTCGTCGTGCTCGCGCACGGAGGCCCCCATGCCGACCTCGCACGGGAGGTCCTCGACCGCGGCGTGTCCGTGGTGTCGGTCAGCGACGATCTGGACGATGTCCGATCCATGCTCGACCTCGACGATGCTGCCCGTGCAGCCGGTGTACCGCTCGTCGTCGGCGCAGGCATGGACCCCGGCTTGACAGGTTTGCTCGCCCGTTTGTCCGCATCGAAGCTGGCGACGTGCGACGAGATCCACGTCGCGATTCACGGGACGGCAGGACCGGCGTGCGCGCGCCGCCACCACCGGACGCTCAGTGGCCGGTCGCTCGGCTTGCACGATGGAGTCTGGATTCAACCCACTGCGGGATCCGGCCGCGAGCTGTGCTGGTTCCCCGAGCCGGTCGGCCCGTACGACTGCTATCGAGCCCAACTCGTGTCGCCGCTGCTCCTGCAGCAAGCGTTCTGCGACGTCGATCGGATCTCCGCACGAGTGTCAGCCAATCGGCGAGATCGATTGACGGCATGGCTTCCGATGCTCAGCCCGCCACATCGCGAAGGTGGCGTCGGAGCCGTTCGAGTGGAGGTGCGCGGCACCGATGCCGAGGGCGCCCGAGTGACATCGATCGTCGGCATTGCCGAACTCGTCGGGACAGCCAGCGCAGCGACTGCATCCGCGTTCGCCGTCGAAGCCCTCGAGGGCCGGCTGCCCGCCGGTGTGAATCGTTCGGCGGACGCCGGACTCGACACGATCGGCATCCTGCGGACCATCAGCGAGCTCGGTGTGCGACTGCAGGAGTTCACCGGGGTGCCCTCGGCGCAGCGGATCAGCGCGAATCCCTGACAGCGCTTCGACCGTCAGCCGCCGCGTGGGCGCCGTGTTCGCTGCTCGTGTTGGTCGTGAGCAGCTCGACTTGTGTTGCCAACTGCTCGACCATCTCGGTCAACCGGTCGAGTCGATCGTCGAAGGCTTCCCCGGTCACCATGTCGGACATCGTGAGGCGGACGCTGGCGATCTCGCGTGCGAGGAACTCGGTGTCGGCCTGGGTGCGTTCGGCGACTTCACGGTCGTTCTGCGCCGTGACCCGATCACGCTGCTCCTGGCGGTTCTGGGCGAGCAGGATGAGTGGAGCGGCGTAGGAGGCCTGAATCGACAAGACCAAGGTGAGCAGGACGAGTCCTCGGTCCCACGGGTCGAACTGGTATCGGGCCGGTACGACGGTGTTGAGCAGGATCCAGACGGTGATGACGACGGTCTGCCAGACGAGGAAGCGAGCAGTACCGAGCAGGTTGGCGATCGACTCGCTGAAGCGACCGAACGTATCGGAGTCGTACGAAACGCCGACGCGACCGGCGGCGCGTGGCGTGGTCAGGTCCTCGCGTCGCTTCATGTCCCTGCCGTCCGCTTGCGAGTCGTCCGCCAGCCGGCGCCCAACATCCGGTCGAGCACATCGTCGATGGTCACCGCGCCGAGCAGGCGGCCCGCGTCGTCGGCGACGGCCACGGCGAGGAGGTCGTAGCTCGCCAGGATCTCGGCGACCTCGCGGTCGGTGGACTCCGCGGTCACCCTCGGGTCGTCGGCGACGAGACGCCCGATCTCCATGTTGGGTGGCTCGCGCAGGAGGCGCTGTACGTGCACAACGCCGACGAGCTTTCCCGTGGGTGCCTTGTACGGAGCCTGGGTGACGAAGACCTGCGTGGCAATGCTGACGACCCAGTCAGGGTCGCGCACCTGTGCGAGCGCCTCGGCCACCGTGGCGTCCGGGCCGAGGATGATCACCTCGGGGGTCATCAAGCCGCCTGCGGTGCCCTCCTCGTAGGACAACAGACGCCTGATGACCTCGGCGTCGTCGACGTCCATCACGCCGAGCATCCGTTCCTGGTCGGCAGGGGCCATTTCTCCGAGGAGGTCGGCGAGGTCGTCGTACTCCATCTCGTCGAACACGCCGACGAGACGATCTCGGTCGAGCTGCTCGACGATGCGGACCTGTTCCTCCTCGGAGAGTTCCTCGAGGACGTCAGCGAGGCGCTCGTCGTCCATCGCTTCGGCGAGTTGTCGACGCTGGTCGATCGGCAACGCACGCACGACGGCGGCGACCTCGGCGGGATGGAATTCGCGCAGCCGAGCGGCCTCGGCCTGCATGGCCGTCTGGGCAGCGAACAGTGCCGGGACCTCGTCGAAGTCGACCAAGCGATAACTGGGTCGCCGTCGGAGCGTGCTCTTGCGGGCGAGGCGAACCTTGTCGATGACCCAGTACGTGGAGCGGGGGTCCTCCTGGGCACGCAACGCGATGTCGCTGACCGTCTCGTCGCCGATCTTGCGGTCGATCAGCTCACCACCGATCAGCACCTCCCCCGAACGCGGCTTGAACGGGTTGAGGTCGACGTCCCAGCTCCGCAGGCGTGCACCGTCGCCGTTGAGTTCGGCGACCCGGTTGGCGTTCACGAAGATGCGACGTCGCTGACTGCTCGCGACGAACCCGACCACCCGAGGGGGGATGGCCGATTCTCGGCCCTTGCCGGCACGTCCGGGGATGACGACGATGTCCTCGATGCGCCCGATCGGTGCGCCGCCGGCGTCGAGCAACGGCAGCCGCATCACCCTGAATGCGTAGATCAGGTCAGCGGCCATGGCCGCAGGTTACCGACGGCCCGCGGACCCCGGTGTTACATCTGGGGTCAGACCCCAGATGTAACACTGACCGCTTCGACCTGGACGAGGGTGTCGCTGTAGGCCACACCGCCGCCCCACTCGGTGAGCGTGTCGTTGGTCAGGCTGTTGGCCACGCGCCCGTCCGGATGGTGGTGGCTCCACCACCCGAAGGGGATTGCAACCACTCCCGGCCGCAGCCGATCGGTGACCTTCACCGGGACCTGGACCGACGCCCGATCGTTCCAGACCCGTGCCATCGAACCGTTGCGCAGCCCGCGTGCAGCAGCATCCGCGGCGACCAGTTCGACGAACGGCCCGCCCTCGACCGGGCCATGTCCGGGAAGGTCGGAGTAGCCGGAATTCAGAAACCGCGTGTGGTGCTTCGGGGTGAGCAACTGGAGTGGATATCGCGTGAGGAGATCTGCATCGCCATCGGGACCTTCGCGCGGTGCGATGTAGGTCGGGACCCGGGGCTGACCCATCCGCGCGAGCTGATCCGACGCCAGGTGGACGCGTCCCGAGGGCGTGTCGAAGCTGCCGTCGCCGAATGGGCGACCGTCGTCGGGATACGGCGCCCGCACCCAACCGACGGTTCGCAGTTCGTCGAGATCGATCGTCGGTAAGGCAGATCGCAGCAGGGTCTCGTCATCGTCGAACAGCGAGGGTTCGGAGTAGCCCATGGCTCGGCTGAGCCGTCGGAACAGCTCGGTGTTCGAACACGCCTCGCCCGGCGGTTCGATCGCGGCGCCGTTCCACCCGATCCACAGATGTCCCCACGGGAGCACGACGTCGTCGCTCTCGATCTGGGTGGCTGCGGGGAGCACGACGTCGGCGTAGCGGGCGGTGTCGGTCAGGAACTGTTCGTGCACGACGGTGAACAGGTCCTCGCGTTGCAGACCCGTGCGGATCAGCTCTGCTCGCGGAACGGTGACCAGCGGATTGCAGTTCCAGTTGATCAGCGCGTGAACGCCGGGTCCGTCGACCTCACCGGCGTGAGGCGTGGTGAGGATGTCGCCCAGGCGGCTCATGTTCAGCGTCCTCGGTTCGGGTCGACCGCCGGCGCGTTCGAGGTCCGGACGCATCAGCGCCACCACGTCGACGAGCGCGTCGCTGTAGGAGCCGACGCTCTTGGCGATACCGCCGCCTCGGTCGGCCCAGGCGCCGGTCAGGGCGGGCAGACACGCCAGCGTTCGGTAGAACATCGCGCCGTTCTCGTGATGCTCGGCGCCGATCAGGCTCCTGATCCCTGCGGGTCGGACGGTGGCGTAGTCGATTGCGAGTTGTTCGATGACGCCCGCGTCCACACCGGTGGCGGACGCTGCTCGCTGCGGTGTCCACTCGGCGACCGCATCGCGGAGTTCGTCGAATCCGGTCGTGTGCTCGGCGATCCAGGCATCGTTCGTCAGGCCGTCACGAATGATGACGTGCATCATCGCGAGCATCATCGCGATGTCGGTTCCGGGGAGTGGTTGGACGAACCGATCACCACGTGTCTCGTCGACCGCGTCAGCGGTGAGCGTTCGGATCGGATCGATCACGACGAGTCGGGCGCCGTTCGCTCGGGCGGTCTCGATCGTCGGCCAGAGGTGGCGGTTGGTGAGCTTGGTGTTGGTCGCCCACAGGATGATCAGTCGCGAGTGTTCGAGTTCGAGCGCGTCCATCCCTCGGCCAGAACCGTTGGTCATGCGCATGCCCTGCCCGACGGTGGGCCCGCAGATCGCCCGTTCGAGTCTCGAGGCACCCATGTGTGCGAAGAACCGGCCGTTGATGCCCATCATCGACAGCAGGCTCTGGTTCCCGGCATCGGAGAATGGCAGCACCGCTTCCGCGCCGTGAGTGTCGATCACGGCATGGAGCCGCTCGGCGATCTCCGTGAGAGCGTCGTCCCAGCTGATCCGTTCGAAGTTCCCCGACCCTTTCGGTCCCACCCGCCGCAACGGGGACAGCAGCCGGTCAGGGGCGTACACGCGGTCGAGGAACCGGTTCACCTTCGGGCACAGCTCACCAGCGGAGTAGGGATGGGCGGGGTTGCCGCGGAGCTTCACCGCAACAGGTCCCTGTGACGCGGCGTCGTCGACGGTCACGGTCCATCCGCACGAGTCCGGGCAGTCGTGGTGGCAGGTGCCGTTGACGACGCGCACGGTCAGGCCTCGATGATGTCGCGCAGGTGGGGCCAGGCTGCGGCGAAACCGAAGTGCAACGGCAGCTGATCGACGTAGTCGAGTGGGAACCAGTCGACCTCGTCGGTCTCGAAGTTCATCGACGAACCGAAGGGTTCATCGACCTCGACGACGACGGTCGTGTACCTCCAGTCGGTCGCTGGTTCGAACACGTACTGGCCGAGCAGCCTCGGGGCGCTCGGCGGGGGGCCGACCTCCTCGGAGGCTTCCCGGAGGGCGCCTTCGTAGGGTGTCTCGCCGAGGTCCAGCGCGCCACCGGCACACGACCAGTTGCCACCCTCGTGGGCCATCGCCGATCGCTTCTGCAACATCACGATCGGTTCGCCGTGGGCGTCACGGACGACGAACACCACGCCGGCCGCGCCGTAGACGCCCCAACGTACGTGTCCGTCGCTGCACCGCATGAACCCGTCACCTGTCGTTCGTTCCAGCACGGTCGTCACCTTAGGGGCACCCGTGGTCCCGTGAGACCCGGGTCGGACCGAACCATGGCGGGAAGCATTCGGGGTGCATCGGGGTTGTGTTCACTTCGTGAGCCCCGCTGAGCCCGACGTGTCCGCCGAGTCGTTCGACCTGATCATCGTGGGAAGCGGATCGGGCAACTCGATTCCCGAGTTTCTCGGCGACTGGCGGATCGCGATCGTCGAACGCGATGTGTTCGGCGGTACCTGTCTCAACCGCGGGTGCATCCCGTCGAAGATGTTCGTCTACCCAGCCGATGTGGCTGTCGCCGCGCAGACGTCGAGCAAGCTGGGCATCGACACGCAGTTCAACGGTGCCGATTGGCCGGCGATCCGCGATCGGGTGTTCGGCCTGATCGACCCGATCGCTTCGAGCGGTCGCGACTACCGGGCGACCGGCAGCCCGAACGTGACACTGATCGAGGGAACCGCCTCCTTCGTCGACGAGCACACGCTCGACGTCGAAGGCAGGCGGATCACCGCCCCGAACATCCTGCTCGCTGCGGGCGCGCGCCCGGTCGTTCCGCCGATCACCGGCCTCATGGAGACGGGTTTCCACACCTCGGACTCGATCATGCGACTCCCGGAGATCCCGAGACGGCTCGGGATCATCGGTGGGGGTTTCATCGCGGTCGAGATGGGCCATGTCTTTTCCGCGTTGGGCTCCGAGGTCACCATCTTCAATCGGTCGAACACCCTGCTGCGCGAGTTCGACCACGACATCTCGGCGTCGTTCACCGAAGCGTTCGGTGAACGCGTCCAGCTGATGCTCGGCCACGTCCCGACGAGAGTCGAGCGCGTCACCGACGGCATCAAGATCACGTGCGCCGTCGGCGAGTCGATCGTCGACGAGATCCTGGTCGCCACAGGACGCGAGCCGAACAGTGACCTGCTCGACGTCGACGCCGCGGGCCTCGAGTGCCATCACCACGGCACGGTCGCCGTCGACGACACGATGGCGACCAACGTGCCGGGGATCTGGGCGATCGGCGACCTGGCCAACAACTACCAGCTCAAGCACCTCGCGAATGCCGAGGCTGCCGTCGCGTTCTGGAACATCGCACATCCCGACGACCTTCGCCACCAGAGTTACAAGGCGGTGCCGAGCGCGGTGTTCTCCAACCCGCAGGTGGCAACCGTCGGCCTGACCGAGCAGGAGGCGCTTCGGCAGGGTCGATCCTTCACCGTCGGCCGCCGCGACTACGGCGGCACGGCCTACGGGTGGGCCGTGGTCGACGACTCCGGATTCGCCAAGGTGCTCGTCGACGACGACACCGGGCTCATCCTCGGGGCCCACGTGCTCGGTCCGCAGGCGTCGTCGATCATCCAGCCGCTGATCCAGGCGATGCAGTTCGATCAGCGCGCGGAGGACGTCGCGCGCGAGGTGTTCTACATTCATCCGGCCCTCACCGAGGTGATCGAGAACGCCCTGCTCGACGCGCTCGGCTGAGCGAGGGTCGTTGGCGCACGACGAGCGCCCTTCGCTTACGCTGCACCACATGGCAGTTCCCACCAAGAACTGGGCCGGCAATCAGCGTTGTCTCCCCGCGCAGGTCCACGAACCGAGGTTCACCGACGACGTGGCGAGGATCGTGCGCACGGCAGCGGCAGCGGGTGAACGCGTCAAGGTGATCGCCGGAGCGCACTCGTTCACCGACACCGCGATGACCGATGGTCATCTGCTGTCGCTGGACGCGATGAACCAGGTGCTCGCCGTCACCGGCGCCGATGTCACCGTGCAGGCCGGCATCCGTCTGCGCGACCTCAACGATCGTCTCGCGGAGCTGGGTCTTGCGCTCCCCAATCTCGGTGACATCAACGTCCAGTCGATCGCTGGTGCCATCTCGACCGCGACGCACGGAACCGGCATCGAGTTCGCGAACCTGGCGACCAACATCGTCGGATTCGAGATCGTCACCGGCGATGGAACCGTGTTGCGGGCCGACGAACTCCACGAGCCCGAACTGCTCCGAGTCGGACGTGTCGGGCTCGGTGCGCTCGGGATCCTCACCGAGGTGACCTTGCGCTGCGTGCCGGCGTTCAACCTGCACGCGGTCGAGACCATCGAGATGCTGGCCGATGTGCTCGCCGACTTCGATGCGGTGATGCGCTCGACCGATCACGTCGAGTTCTACCTGATGCCCGGTGCCCGGCGATGCCAGGTCAAACGAAACACACGAACCGACGAGCCGGTCCGTCCCCAGTCGAGGGCCAGCTACGTGCGCGACAAGTGGATCGGCGAGAACCTGGCGTTCGGCACGGTGTGCCGGGTCGGGCGACGGTTCCCGGCGCTGGCGCCGAAGGTCGCCAAGCTGGTCATGTCCGCAGCCTCCGAACGCGACGTCATCGATCGCAGCGATCGGGTGTTCTGCAGTCCCCGACACGTGCACTTCGTCGAGATGGAGTACGGAATCCCGCTCGCCGCCGTTCCCGAAGCGATCGGTCGCATCGTCGAGCTGACGTCGCGCTTGCCCTACCCGCCGATGTTCCCGATCGAGGTGCGCTCGTCGAAGGCGGACGACATCGCCCTGTCGACGGCCAATGGGCGCGACTCCGGCTGGATCGCTGTCCATCAGTACGTCGGTGTTCCGTACGAGCCCTACTTCCAGGGTGTCGAACAGATCATGAACGACTACGACGGCCGACCGCACTGGGGCAAGCTGCACTTCCAGAGCAGCAGCACCCTTGCCGGTCGATACCCGGAATGGGACACGTTCGCCAGCTGGCGCAGCAAGCTCGATCCGGCTGGCACGTTCCGCAACGCGTACCTCGATCGGGTCCTCGGCAGCCACTGACGCTGGCCGGTCGTCCCGATCAGGTCAGATCGACGAACTCGACACTCATCCAGATCGAATCGTCGGCGCGAAAGCCGTGGCGTTCGTAGAAGCGTCGAACCCGGCTGTTGTGGGTCTCGGTCTCGAGGAAGATCCTGGCCAGCCCGCGTCGTCTCCCGTCGTCGAGTACGTGTTCGATCAGCGCCGCGCCGACACCGCCGTCGCGTTCGCTGGCGAAGATCTCGTCCAGGACGGCCTCGGCGCCGCCCGCTTCGATCGACCATCCCCATGTCAGCACCGCGTACGCCTGCGGACGGTCGACGACCCACACGACACCATGGGTGTCGGCGGCGAGCAGGGGAGCGAAGGCGCGGCGAGCGCGTCCGGCGTCGAACGGATGACCGTCGACGTCGCAGAAGGCTCGGTGCAGCTCGACGAGCGCATCGAGGTCGGCGGGTCCGCCACGTCGAACCGTGACCATCGGGTGGACTACCCCGCGGTCCGATCCGAAATCGCCCTGGCGACGGCACCGTAACGTTCGAACCGGTCGGGCGTGTCGAATGCCGGGTTGTAGAACACCAACCGATCGACCACGTCGGCGTACTTGGCGATCAGTGAGTCGGCGAGGTCGTCCCACCGAGCTTCGGTGCAGAACACCGACAAGTGCTCGTCGGTGATCTCCGCCGCCATGGCCGAGAAGTCGCCTGCCTTCTGCTTCGCGCGGATTCGCTCGGTCGTTCCCTCGAACCCGGCCTCGTCCCAGATGAACGCGTAGTTCGGCGTCGATCCGTAGAACGAGAGTGACGCGCGGGCCAGGTCACGGGCTCGGGCGATCTCGGCATCGCTGTCACCGATGATCGTCGTGACCGGCAGGATGATCGCAACGTCGTTTGGATCTCGTCCGGCGGCCTGCGCACCGGCGGCGACACCGGGGATGACATGGCGTCGGAGATAGCCAGGCTCGCCGATCGGATGGACGTGGACGCCGTCGGCGACCTCTCCGGCCATGCGAAGCATCCAGGGATTGACCGCTGCGATATCGACCTTCGGGTCGTCCTGCGCGATCGGTCCCGGGCTCCACTGGCGGCTGAGGAAGTCGAGCTCGTAGAACTCGCCATGGTGGTCGAGTGGCGCGCCGCGGAACGCCGCGAAGCACGCCTTGACGGCGGTGACGTAGTCGCGCAAGCGAGGTCCGGGCCGATCGAACTCGGCGCCGTAGCGCCGTACCACGTGTGTGCGCACCTGCGTGCCGAGGCCGACCCGGAATCGCCCGTCGGTCAACTCCTGCAGCTCCCACGCGACCTGCGCCGTGATCATCGGGCTGCGCGGAAACGCAACGGCGACCCCCGTCGACATCTCCAGCCCCGGTGCGCCGAGTGCCGCCGCGGTCACCGCTGGATAGACCGTGCGGCCGCCCTCGGTGAACAGCATCCCGTCGAAGCCGGACTGCTGGGTTCGGGACGCCAGCGCACCCATCTCGGCCAGCGCCCTCGGAACCGTCATCACGTCGACACGCATGGGTGCGACCGTAATCTCGAACGTCGTGCACGAGCTTCACCGCATTCTGCTCGATGCGTCGGAGGGCCGGTTTCCGTCTGCCGACGGATCCGTCGACGTTCTGGCTCCGATGGTCGGCGACCATCACGCGGTCGTCGAGTTCACCGGTCATGCGTTCGTGCTCACCGATCGCGATCCGAGCGAGGTCCGTCAGCGAGGCGCCGACGGCTTCGGCGGAGCGTCGCAGCCCGACGTCGTGCGCTGGCTCGCCGGGACCGATGGATGGATCGGATCACACGATGTCGTCCTTGTGGCTCGCGGCACGGGTGGTGGGCAGCTCCCGGAGCGCCAGGACCTCGATGGTCATCCACGCGTCGTGAGGTCGCGAACCCACCGGCGCGACGTTCGTGTCCACGGCGATGGCACCGGCGTGATCACCGTCGGGCGAGGGTTGGTCGATCGGTGGGAGGTGTCGGTCGAGGTCGTCGGTGATGCGCCGCCCGGTGCGGGCCGCCGTCTCATCCGGGAATCGTTGGGGCTGATCCCGCCGGGCGAGGTCGTGTTTGCGCAGGTCGCGCCCGGAAACGCGGGATCATTGAGAGCCTTCCTGAGCTGCGGTTTCGTCCCGATCGGCGCGGAGACGCTGCTGACTCGCCGCGATGAACTGACACATCGGATGTCCGGTCACGACACGGAATTGGAACGCGACTGATACGTGTCACGGGCCGATCCCGCGCTAGAACGTCGAGTCGACGCCGTTCTTCGTCGTCGTTTCCGAGCAGTTGGGCCGGACTCTTCTGAGTTCATACGAGGCGGCATGAACCACGACATCATCATCCGAAGTGGCACGGTCGTCGATGGCACCGGTGCGCCGGCTCGGGTCGCCGACGTTGCGATCGCCGGTGACCGCATCGCCGAAATCGTCGACGTGGCCGATGGCGGCGTCGTTGCGCCGGCACGGCGTGAGATCGATGCGACCGATCGGCTGGTCACGCCAGGGTTCGTCGACATCCACACGCATCTCGACGCTCAGCTCGCGTGGGACCCGATCGGTACCTCGAGCTGTTGGCACGGGGTCACGAGCGTGGTGATGGGCAACTGTGGGGTGACGTTCGCTCCGTGTCGCCCCGGTGATCGTGCGACGCTCGCCGAGATGATGGAGAGCGTCGAGGACATCCCGGCCGACGCCATCCTCGGCGGGCTGGCCTGGGATTGGGAGACCTACGGCGAGTACTACGAGTCGATCGATCGGTTGGCCAAGGGTCTGAACACCGGTGGCCTCGTTGGACACTCGGCCTTGCGGACCTACGTGATGGGCGAGCGTGGGCTCGACGAGGCCCCGGCGACCGGCGACGACATCGCTGCGATGGCGTCGCTCCTCGACGAGGCGATGCGGGCGGGCGCACTCGGGGTGTCGACCAGTCGGACCTTCCTGCACAAGGTGCCCGACGGGCGTCCGGTACCCGGCACCTATGCCGCCGCCGACGAGCTCCTCGCGTTTGCCGAGGTGTTGCGAGAGCGCGGGGTCGGCATCTTCGAGGGCGCGATGCGTCTCGGCGAACGCGACAACGATTCCTACGACAACTCGCGCGCCGAGGTCGCCTTGATGGGCGAGATCAGTCGGCGGAGCGGACGTCCTGTCAGCTTCGGTCTCACCCAGAGCAACCGTCGTCCCGACCTCTACGAGCGGGTGATCGACTTCGTCAAGACCGAGAACGCCAGGGGAGCCAACCTGCGGCCGCAGACGACGGCGCGTGGTGTCGGCATTCTGTTCGGCCTCGAGACGCGCACGCCGTTCGATCGTGCGCCGTCGTGGAAGGAGCTGCGCGGCGCGGTCAACGGCCGCAAGTTGCAGATGGTCCGAGACGCAGCGTTCCGTCAGACGCTGATCTCCGAAGCCGACGTGCACGGCACGCCGCTCGACCTCGATCAGGTCTTCGTGTTGTCGCCTGACGGCGCCCGCTACGACTGTGATCCGGCGTCGTCGTTGGCCGCGATCGCCGTCGAGCGTGGGGTGAGTCCCGCAGCAGCGTTCATCGAGCTCGTCCTCGAGACCGACGGAGCGCTCGTTGCGAGCATGCCGTTCCTGAACCAGGACCTGGGCGCTGTCGAGGCCATGCTCGACGATCCACTCGTGACACTGGGGCTTGCCGACGCGGGTGCGCACGTCGGCCAGATCATGGATGCGAGCCAGCCGACGTTCCTGCTCACCTACTGGGTGCGTGAACGGCAACGTTGGGGCATCGAGGAGGCGGTGCGCCGGCTGACGTCCGACACGGCCGACCTGTTCGGCATCACCGGTCGAGGCCGGTTGAGTGTCGGATCGTTCGCGGACCTCAACGTGATCGACTTCGAGGGCCTGCACCTGCCGGCCCCGGAGTACGCGAACGACTTCCCGAACGGCGCCGGTCGATACGTGCAGCGGTCCAACGGGTACGACTACACGCTCGTGAACGGCGAGGTGTTCATGGAACACGGGGAGCACACGGGCATCCTCGCCGGACGGCTGCTCCGGTCAGGGGCCGCCACATCCTGATCGCTACGGTCGCGCGAGGGACGGCTGTCGGAATCCGTCGTGACGAACCGGAGATCGAGATGACCGCAGCGGCGATTCCAGCACTGAAGGCTCAGGTTCGCCAGGCGAAGGAACTCTTCGTCACGCTGACATCGGCGGAGTGGGCGTCGGATTCGGGTTGCGACGGGTGGCGCGTGCAGGACGTCGCGCAGCACATGGCGTCGGTGTTCCAGCAGATCGCCGATCCGGCATCGATCGACTTCGGTGACAGCGGCATGGCCGAGGTGGCCGCCGAGGTACCCGTGCGGAACCGCCGGGACTGGTCTCCCGACGAGGTCATGGCCGCGTACGACGAGTGGTCCGACAAGGGGGTTGCCGCCCTGGCGGCGTTGCAGGAGCCCCCGATGAGCGACGCGGTGGTACCGCTGTCGGACCTGGGAAGCCACCCGCTGCACCTGCTCGGCAACGCCATCGTGTTCGATCACTATTGTCATCTGCGCCATGACATCGGCGCTGCTGTCGAGCGGGCGGCGGTGCTCCCACGCGAGGACGATGCGTTGGCAGTCACACTCGAGTGGATGCTGGCTGGGTTACCGCAGATGTGCGCGGCCGAACTCGCTGCTGCGCCGGCGGAGCCGGTCAACCTCGTGTTCGACGGTCCTGGCGGCGGCGACTACGTGTTGGTTCCGGGAGCTGACGGGTGGACCGTGAGCCAGGGGGCGTCGCCGGACGCTGCGACGATCGTCACGACGGTCCACGACTTCGTGTCGTGGGGCACCAAGCGTTCCGACTGGCGTGATCACGTGTCCGGTGACGTGGACCGCGCGGCGTCAGTGCTCGACGCCATCAACATCATCTGAGCTGCGCCGAGCGCCGTCAGAGCCGACGGCGCAATTCGACCACGACCTCGTCACCGGCGAGCGCCGTCAACGAGTCGGCCATCGAGTCGATTACTCGTTCGTCGCCGCTGTACGCCTCGGCGCCATCGCTGCGTTCGGTGCAACACCATGCCATCGTGCGCCCGTGATCTCCCCAGTCGGCCCGGGTCCATCGGCGCACCGTTGCGATCTCGGTGTCGGCGTCGATCGCCTCCCAGTCGATCCGCAGTGGGAGTTGCCAACACACGGACGGCTTCCACTCGGTCGGCGACTCGTCGAACGCCAGTGCGGCGATGTGCAACGCGCATCCCTCGCCACCCGCGAATCCGGGCCGATTCAGGAAGATGCACGCACCGTCGACGACTCGGGTGTGGGTCCGCTCGCGATCGCCGAAGATCCCGTGCGCTTCGCCGCCGGTACCCGGATCGCCGGTGGCGTTCGCGACCGCGTGGTACTGGAACTGCTCGGGGGTCAGGATCGCGGCGTAGGCAGCGACGTTCATCGCTTCGGCCTCGCCCGCAGACCCGTCGCCGAAGTGGGCGCCGAGCGAGCAACACCCCTGATTCAGTTCGGTGGCATCCCGATCGAGGATGCCCTTGCAGCCACGACCGAACAGACAGGTCCAGTTCGACTCGAGAAACTCGCGCTCGAAGCGCCAGATCGTTCCGGACCGGACGATTTCGACGTACTGCTCGGAAGGGGCCGCGTCGCTCATGACTGCATGAAGTGCACGGTCCGACCACGCGGTCCGAGGTCGATCGGTTCGTCCGCCGCTGATCCGTCGAGGCCGGTCGTGTCCAGGAACACCCGCCCGTCTCGTTCGACCGCGATGGCGGCGCCGTCGGGCGACAGGGTCAGAGCGTTGTCGTCGCTCCGTACCTGCTGCACACCGGCGCTGCTCAGCAGCGCGTAACCGAGCGGGGTCGACGTCGTCACGACACAACCCGAAGCGTCGGCGAGCAGCGGCTCGGACCCGATCGCCTCGACGAGTACCGACCCGGTCTCCGTGTCGACGACCGCGATCTGTGATTCCGACGCATCGGTGACCGTCGACAAACAGGTCGACCCGATCAGTGGGGTCTCGCCAGCGGGCCGTTGACCCTGGAGATCGGCGACGATCTCACCGTCGTCGCCGACGATGCCGGTGCCGCTCGACCCGAACACGACCAGTCGGTCACCGCTCGCCGTGACCGTGCCCGATGTAACGGTCCCGGTGTCGAGTTGGGCACGCTCGGAGGTGTCGCCGTTCGATGGCGACATGACGACGACAGCACCGTCGACGGTGACGAGGATGACACCGCTGTCGGTGATCATGCCCGCTCGCACGGATCGCGTTTCGCCGGTGGTGATCGGCTCGCCGGTGTGGTCGAACACGTTGATGGTGGCATCTTCGCCGATGTTCTGGGCCGTGACGACGAGGTCGTCGTCGATGGCGAGAGCCAGGCCGGGGAAGAACGACGGCTCGTCGCGGTCGAACGAGAAGAGCACGCTCTGGAAGTTGCCGGAATCGGTGACCAGGACATCTCGTCCGGACGCCGACGAGCTCGAGTCGGCGAACTCGTACTGTGCGCCGGCGACCGGCGCGAATGCCTCGGTGTCGATCACGTCGCCGCTGGGCCCGTGCACGAGCAGTGCTCGGGCTCCATCGGCGCTCGGGACGAGCATGCTGAGCGCGCTGCCGGCGGGCCGGACGATGGTCTCCGCACCCGTGTCGAACTCGGTGATCTCGTCGCTGTCGAGGCCGACGACCGCGGCGCTGTCGGCACCGGCGACGACGAGCGTCGAGTCGACGACGCCAGACGCGTTGGGGTTGCGGACTCCTGATTCGAACCGGGCGACCTCCTCGCCACTCGAGTCGTCGATGACGACGCTGCCGCGACGCTCGTCGACCAGGACGATGCGGTTCCAGTCGGGTGAGATCGCCCCGGAGGACGTCTCCTCGGACCCCGAGCCGATCAGTTGGCCCACGACGATCGACGCGGTGGCGAGCACTGCGACGACCCCACCGACGACGACCGCTCGTCGAATCCAGTAGTTCGGTCCACCTCGACGCACGGGCTCCTGATCGGCGACAGCGAGGGCGACGACGTCGCCATCGTCGTCGTCATCGGAGCGGGTCGGTCCGGACGGCATCGTTCAGGATCGTAGGCCCACTAGCGTCGGAGCACATGGAGTTCGTCTGCCCACGCTGCCGCGGCGCCGTCGTCGAGGAGTTCTACGGCCCGTGTGGCACGTGTCGGACCCAGTTGCGCGAGGTGTTCCGGGCCGAGGGTCGGATCGTCGAGGTGGCCGAGTACGAACCCAAGATGAACGTCACCCCGAACGCCGTGGCCCTCAAGGACGACTGACGGGCCAAGTCCCCCGACAACCCGTTTGTGTGCGGATTCGGCTGGACCGTCCCATCCGAAGTTGCGCGCAAACGATCGGTGATCGGTCAGTCGACGGAGGTGGGGAGGCCACCGCCGGGACGGAACTCGGACTGCGTCTCCTCGCTTGCCGCGGCGGCTCGGGCGGCTTGTTCCATCGTCGTCTGCAGGGCAGCGGCCGCCTTGTCGTTGGCGAGGATCTTGCTCACCACCGCCTGCGACGCGCCCGCCATCAACTCGGCCTGGTGCCGGTTCAGGTACTCCTGCGATTCGCGCAGGCCGGTGGTGTAGCCGTTCAGCTCGGGGATCACGTACCGGGCCACCAGCTCCCACGACCGCAGCGTCGCCTCGCGGTTGGCCCAGTCGTGGGCGAACCCGAGGACGACGCCGAAGCCACCGGTGATGTCCTGGAGGTGACGGATCGCGGCCACCAGGTCGTCCGGGGTTCCGATCACGCCGGCACCCGACCCGGCCGACCCGTCGCCGACGGTCTGTTCGAGCAACTCCCACTTGTCGTCGACGTGGGTGGCGTTCGGGCGTCCCAGCGTCCAGACGTTGTATTCGTTGTGCCAGCGGTGCAATCCGTCGACCGCTTCGTTGCGAGCCTGCTCGCGCGACTCGGCGATGTGGAACGCGAGCATCACCCTCCAGTTCCTGCGATCGACCGTCTGGCCGTGTTCGGCTGCAGCGTCCTCGGCGAAGCCCCACTGGGTCGGGAGCGCCTGGATTCCAGCGGTGGAGTTCGACGCAATGGACAACACCCCCATGCCGTACTTTCCGGCCAACGTCATCCCCGATGGTGAGATCGACGACGCGGTCACCATCGGGAGCTCCTCTTGCAAGGGGAGCAGTTGGAGCCGGGCATCGTGCAGCTTGAACCACTCGCAGTCGTAGCTGAAGCGGTCCTCGCCGCGCAAGAGGCGGGTGATCACCGACAGCGCTTCGTCCTGTCGATCGCGCTGCACCATGGGATCGATCGCCAGTGTTCGGGCGTCGGAGGCGAGGGCTCCGGGGCCGGAGCCGAACATGGCGCGGCCGCGGCTCATGTGGTCGAGCTGCACGATGCGCTGCGCGACGTTGAACGGGTGGTGGTAGGGCAGGCTGATGACGCCGGTGCCCAGCATGATGGTGTGCGTTCGCTGGGCCGCTGCGGCGAGGAACATCTCTGGCGACGCGATCATCTCCCAGCCCGACGAGTGGTGTTCCCCGCACCAGAACTCGTCGAAGCCGAGACGGTCGAGGTGTTCGGCGAAGTCGATGTCGCGTTGGAACTGCAACATCGGGTGCTCCCCGGTCGGGTGGTGTGGAGCGATGAACGTTCCGAAGCGCAGACGTGCCATGCAGCGATGGTAGGGAGGAACGAAACTGGGCGTCGTAGTGGACCGCGGACGTGTCACGATCTCGGTGTGGTCGCGATCGAACTCCGCGCAGCCGTCGACGACGACGTGTCGGCGATCTCGGACGTCATCGACGCGCAGGACACCGCATGGTGGGGCGAGCCCGACGGTGACGTCGACGACCTCCGTGACGAACTCGCTCGTGTTCGAGGTGCGATGGGTTCACTCGCCATCGGCTCGCGGGTGGCACTGACGGGTGGCCGCATCGTCGGGGTGGCGTTGGCCGTCGGACACGGCCACACCAGCGTCGCCGTCGACGGGTCCGCCGGCGAGGCGTCATCGATCCGGCGGGCGCTGTTCGAATGGCTCGCCGATCTCGGCGACGACGTGCAGATCGACTCGCCCGCCCAGGACGCCGATCGCCTTGCAGATCTCGCCGCGCTGGGATTCGTGCCCACGCGTTCGAGTTTCGAACTCGAACGTGGTGGTGACCCGTCGGATCTCCCCGACCCGGCGTGGCCAGCCGGGATCGTTGCCGTGCCGTTCCGACTCGGCGTCGACGACGAGGAACTCCACGAGATGTTCTATTCGTTCTGGACCGACGTGCCCGGACACACCGATCGGCCGATCGACGAGTGGCGTTCGTCGATCCTGGCCGGCTCGTGGTTCGAGGCCGATCTGATCGTGGTCGCTCGTGGCGATGGAGGTGTCGGTCCGATCGTGGGCGGTGCGATCTCGCGGCTCTTCGCCGGCGACGTGGGGTGGGTGTCGCAGCTCGGCGTCGCCCGGTCTGCTCGAGGGCTCGGGCTCGGCCGGGCGATTCTGATCGAGGCGTGCCGTCGGCTGAGCGCGAAGGAGCCGAGGATCATCGGCCTCGGGGTCGAGGCGGAGAACGCCAACGCGCTCGGCTTGTACCGCAGTGTCGGTCTCGAGATCGCTCGTGAGTGGATCCACTGCGCCCGAAGGTGACCGTGTCGAGCGGGGCGGCGGTATCGTGGACCGGTCCCGTTCGCGGGGCATCCCTTCGGGGACGTAGCTCAGTTGGCTAGAGCACCTGCTTTGCAAGCAGGGGGTCGTGGGTTCGATTCCCATCGTCTCCACCAGGTCTGACCAGGCGTGATAGCCTGATCGGCACTCCGGTGAAACATCGAAGTATCAGCGATGT
>JBGSII010000075.1:0-1896 GCA_041742555.1 Ilumatobacteraceae bacterium | reverse complement strand
GGTCGCGCTCGCGACCGCGCCCGGCGTGCTCGGCTCCCGGGCGATCCGTCAGTGGCTCGAACACCAGGGATATCCGCCCGACACCGACGCCGTACGGCGTGTACTGGCCGTCGCCAGCGGCACTGCCGGGGCGTGCGAACTCGCAGGCGGGAGGCGCATCGAGCGACGCGGCACCCGGCTCCACGTCGTCACGACAGCCCCGCCGAAGCGCTAGCCTGGGCGATCGTCATGTCACGCCGCGCCTTGCCAGAAGCCTGCTCCTGATGCCTCCTCGCCTCCGCGGGAAGTGGGCGCTGGGCATCACGCCACGCAACTTCACCTGGATCCTCAAGGACAAGCTGGCAGTCTGCGAGCGCCCGGGTGGCGTGGGCGACAGCCATCGTCGGGTTCGACGTCAGGAAGAGATCATCTGGCTGCGCGAAAACGGCTTCGGCTGCGTGATCTCGATCATCGTGGCGCCGCACAACCTGCACAACTACGACGAACTGCAGTTGCCGTACCGCCACCGCCCCTTCAACGCGGAACACACCGACCAGTATCTGACGGCCCTCTACACCGAGATGCGTGAACTCCTGAGGCACGGCACGAAGCTGCTGGTGCACGGCGACGAGGTCGGCGATCGCATCATCGGGATCATGGGTGGCTACATCCGATGGGCGGGACTCATCGAAGAGCCGACGAAGGCGATCCAGGTCACCGAGCGTCTGGCGGGGCGACAACTCGACCCGTTCGCCCGCGAGATCATCCTGCGCGCCGACACCCTGCGCTGAGCGAACGACCCGCTCTCGGATCGCGTCAGGCCCGGATCGGCGGTGACACGCCGCACGCGTTCCGATCGACCACGAGCAACGGCAACGGATCGATCGCCACGTTGTTGGGGCGCACCTCGAAGTGCAGGTGGAAGTTGTTGACGCCGAACGTGCCGCTGTTGCCCACGTACCCGATCGTCTGCCCGGCCGACACTCGGCTGCCGACGCCGAGTCCCACTGGGTCCTGCGCGAGGTGGAAGTACTTGTAGATCGTTCCGGTCGACGAGTCGGTGAGCGACCATCCCCATCCAGCCGTGCCCGTGTTGGTGTATCGCTGCGTGAGGACCCCCGAGACGACGGCGAAGACCGGGAAGCCGGCCGATCCCATGATGTCGACGCCCTCGTGGAGGCGGGTGGACCCGCGGGCGTCGCCGAAGTTGTCGAGCACGTAGCAGTCCGATCCCGGCGCCACCGGAAACAGCAGCTTGCCCGGCGGAACCGGCGGTGGCCGCAGCCCCAGTCGCTCGGCCGTCTTCAACGCGGTGCCGGGCTCGTTCAGCCGCACGAACGGTCCTTCGGCTCCGGCACGCGGCGGCAGTGCAGCGGCCAGGGCGCAGGCGCATGCGCCTCCGAGCAGCGTGCCCAGGAACCCGCGACGACTCGAACGGAGTTCGCGTTCGTGTCTCATGGAAGGTTCATCGGCCGCATGACGCAGCGACTTGATCGGCCGCCGACGGGCAGGGACTGGAACGGGTCGTGGGAGTAGCGTTCATGGTGATGGCTGGAAAACGGGTGTTCGTGAGCGGGGTCGGCGGGGAACTCGGCACCACGATCGCCGGCCTCCTCGAACAGGAGTCGTGGGTCGGTGAACTGTCGGGAATCGACACCGATCCGCCTCGGCATCGTCTGCATCGTACGGTCTATCACCGAATTCATCCAGACGAACACGACCGGATCGTCGACACCGTCGCCCGGTTCAACCCGCATGTCCTCGTGCATGTCGGGGTGTGGGAGCCCGACGCACGTGCGGCACCGAGCGCGGCCGCAACGCTGACCGACCAGGCGGCGACCTCGATCCTGGGCGCCGCCGCCGCGTGCTCTGCGCTCGAGCACGTGGTCGTGCGCAGCGGCATCGAGATCTACGGTC
>JBGSII010000074.1:0-9948 GCA_041742555.1 Ilumatobacteraceae bacterium | reverse complement strand
CATCACTCACCGAGGCGCTCGCGTCGGGCCGGCTCGCCGGTGCCGGCCTCGACGTGTTCGACCCCGAGCCCCTCCCGCCCGACGACGCCTTGTGGGCGCTTCCCAACGTGATCATCAGCCCGCACAACTCGGGTTCGAGCGACGCCACCACCGCTCGCGTGGCAGCGATCTTCCTCGACAACCTCGGTCGGTTCAACCGTGGTGAGCCGTTGCGCAACGAGGTGACTCGCTGAGGAACCTCAGGCGGCGATCGGCTCGGCGTGCGACCGCAGCTTGACCATCGCGCGCTCGACTCTCCGACGGACCGCCTGAGGGGTCACGCCGAGTTCGGCAGCGATCGTCGCGTACGTCGCCGGCTCGTGACCACGCAGCCCGAAGCGGGAGGCGACTGCGTACGCACTCGTCTGATCGAGATGATCGAGCAGCGCGTCGACTCGCTGGCAGGTGACGCGGCGCTCGGCGGCGTCGTCGGGAGCCTCGTCGTCGCCGGCCACCAGTGCCCCGAGGGTGTCGAGGCCCTCGCCGATCGGGCGGTCCATCGACTCGAGCTGGCTCAACATGTCGATCCTCGCCATGTCGTCGTCGAGGCGCCTGCCCGACGCGGTGGCGTCGGCGATTGCGCCGCGCAACTCGCGGGTGCGATGGCCGGGGATCCGAATGGTCGTCGCGGATGCTTCCAGACCCCGCTGAATCGCTTGGCGGATCCACCACGTCGCATAGGTCGAGAACTTGTACCCGCGCGTCCAGTCGAACTTCTCGACGGCCTTGTCGAGCCCGATCATGCCGTCTTGGACGAGGTCATCCCGGTCGAGGTGAACCGGCACGTTGAACTTGTTGGCGATGCTCTGCACGAGCCGCACGTTGGCCTCGACGAAGTGATGTCGCGCCTGTTCGCCAGCGGCAACGAGTTCCTCGTCACCCTCCCTCGCAGCGTCTCGGATCAGTCGGAGACGTGCGGCGCGGCCTGCTTCGATCGCCTTGGCGAGCGCCCGCTCGTCGGCGGCGCTGAGCAGCGCTCGATGATCTCGACGGTGACGGTGCCGCGACCGCTGCTCGAGCGGGACCCGGACGTGGGTGGAGCCATCGGAATGATCCATGAGTACACCCTAAAGCACCTTTTCTGAAAGGTCAATGTAGGGATGCAGATACGTGGAGACGTATGATCCGAGTCTGTTGATCTGGTTCCTCCTCGTCCTGCACGCGTCGGTCTGCGTGGTTCTGGCGAGCGGTGGCCGGCGGCTCGGGCGCCGCTCGCTGTGGGTGGCTGCGGTGCCGATGGCCCTGACCGCCGCGTGGTCGGCAACCCGACTGGGCTCGAATGATGCCGTCGCTGCCGGGTTCGAGTGGGTCCCGGGCCTCGATCTGGCGTTCGAGTTCCGGGTCGATGCCCTGGCGGCGCTGTTGTCGCTGCTCGTCTCCGGGATCGGAGCGCTCGTCTGCGTCTACGCCGTCGGCTACTTCTCTCCGACGGCGGCCAGCATGGGTCGCTTCTCGGCGACCCTGCTGGCCTTCTCCACTGCGATGGTCGGACTCGTGTGGGCCGACTCGGTGTGGACCTTGTTCATCTTCTGGGAACTCACCTCGGTCACGTCGTTCCTGCTCGTCGGCTTCAAGCACACCGATCCGGTCGCTCGCACCGCGGCGCGGCGCGCGCTGGTGATCACCGCGGCAGGCGGCCTGTCGCTGCTCGCCGGATTCGTGTTGTTCGTCGATGCTGCCGGCACGGCAACACTCACCGACGTCGCGCCCGTCACAGGTGCGTCCGCCAATGCGGCGGCGATCCTGATCCTCGTCGCGGCTGCGACGAAGTCCGCGCAGTTCCCGTTCCACGTGTGGCTGCCGGGAGCGATGGCGGCGCCCACCCCGGTCTCCGCCTACCTCCACTCGGCCACGATGGTGAAGGCCGGAGTCATCCTCGTCGCCGTCATCGCGCCGGCATTCCAGGACACCGACGTGTGGAAGCCGCTGGGACTGTCGTTCGGACTCGTCACGATGGTCTGGGGTGCGATCGGGGCACTTCGCCACGTCGACGCAAAGCTCGTGCTCGCCTGGGGCACCGTCTCGCAGCTCGGCCTGTTGATCGCCTTGCTCGCGATCGGCACGCCGAAGGCCACGTTCGCAGCAATCTCGGTGCTGGTCGCCCACGCGATCTTCAAGGCAGCGCTGTTCATGGTGGTCGGCGAGGTCGACGTCCGAACCGGCACGCGCAACATCAACCAGTTGTCCGGCTTGCGTCGCTCGATGCCGATCACGTTCGCGGTGGCGCTCATCTCGGGCGCGTCGATGGCGGGCATCCCGCCCCTGCTCGGATTCCCGACCAAGGAGGCAGCGATCGAAGCGTCTCTGGCGCTCACGGGCGCCGAGTTCTGGATCGTCGGTGGGCTCATCATCGGCGGCTCGGTGCTCACGGTTGCCTACACGACCCGTTTGCTCATCGGGATGTTCGCCAAGTCGGCACCGATGCCCGGGCGCGATGTCGGCGCACTCCGCTCGGCGATGACTGCGCCAGAGGTCGTCCTCGCGGCTGCGACGGTGCTGGGGTTCGTGGCGCTCGGATGGGTGACGGGGGTGGTCCGGGCGGCCGTCGTCACCATCGCCCCGAAGGCCGAGGTCTACTCCCTCTTCCGATGGCCCGGGCTCACCGACGCGTTCGTCACGTCGATGGTGATCGTTGCGCTCGGTCTCGTGTCGGGCACGCTCCTTGCCCGGCGCGTCGTCGAGCACGGCCCGGCGGCCCGCGGGGCGAGGAACGTGGATTGGACGATCGACGGGGTCGGCCGTCTCGCTCGTCTCGTGGCGGCCCGCGTGCAGCACGGATCGCTGCCGCTGTATCTGGCGACCACCGTGCTGGTGGTGTGCATCGCCGCCGTACCGTTCGTCGTCGAGATCGACACCGACTCGTTGTACTGGTGGGACAACGGCGCAGAAGCCGTCCTCGTCCTGATGATCGTGGCTGCGGCGGTGGCCGCGACCAGGGTGTCGTCGCGACTCGGTGCTGCCCTGGTGCTCGGCGCGGTCGGGTTCAGCGTGTCGGGGCTGTTCGTCGCGTACGGCGCTCCCGACCTCGTGCTCACCCAACTGCTCGTCGAGACCGTCGTCGTGGTCGGCTTCGTCGTCGGCCTCGGCAAGTTGGCGACCAGGTTCCCACCGGCGACCCGACTGTGGTCGGCCGGTCGAGTCATCCTGTCGGTCGCAATGGGCTCCGCGGTCGCCGTCGCGCTCGCAGGCAGTGCGGCCAGACCGGTCGGCGACGCACCCGTCGCCGAGTTGGCCGAGACCGCGCAGACCGAGGGTGGCGGAAAGAACGTGGTCAACGTGATCCTGACCGACACGCGGGCACTCGACACCCTCGGTGAGATCACGGTCCTCGCAGTCGTGGCTGTCGGCATCTTGACGTTGAGGACACGTCGCGGCCGCCGCGGTCGGAGTACCGAAGAGGTCGTACCGTCGTGATCTCGCGCACGTCACCGATCACGTCGTTGGCTGTCCGAGCGGTCACGCCGATCGCCCTCGTCGTCGCTGCCTACGTACTGTTCGCCGGCCACAATCAACCGGGCGGCGGGTTTGCGGCGGGTCTCATGCTCGGCGCGATCGTCGTGTTGCGAACGATCGCCGGAATGCAGCAACCCTCTGGGGCGACGACCTGGCTCGCCGTCGGCGGTGCCATCGCAGGAGTCGTCGCGATCGCTCCGATGTTCTGGGGTGAGCCGCTGCTCGATCAGGTCGTGGTGAGCTGGGACGTCCCGCTGTTGGGAACCGTCAAGACGGGTTCGGCGTTGCTGTTCGACCTCGGTGTCGTGGCCATCGTCGTCGGGCTCGTTCTCGCGCTCCTCGACGGTCTCGATGCGTCGTCGCTCGTCGATCGTCGCTCCGGTCCCTCCGCTTCGACGCCGGACGGAGTCGACTCGTGAGCGTCGCGATGATCGTCGCTGTCGCTGGACTCGTCGCCACCGGGACGTTTCTCGTGACGTCGCGTTCGTTGAGCCGCATCGTGCTCGGCTTCGGACTGCTCGGACATGGCGCAGTCGTGGCGCTGCTCGCATCGGGTGGACGTGCGGGCTCTGCGCCGATCGTCGACGGCGAGCCGGCGCCCGACATGGTCGACCCACTGCCGCAGGCGTTGTCGCTCACCGCGATCGTGATCTCGTTCGGTCTCACCTTGTTCCTGCTCGCGCTGTCGCGCCGGCAGCAGGTGCTCACGGGCGACGACCTCGTGGAGGACGATGTCGAGGATCGCCGCATCGCCACCACCCGCGAGCAACAGCAACGGGCGATCGACGAGACGCAGGAACTCGAATCACTGCGCGAGACCCCGCAGGACCCGACGTGAGCGCCGTCGTCGGGCTCTGCGTGGCGTTGCCGCTGCTCTCGTCGTCGGTGGTGCTCGGCTTCCGGCGTGTCCCCGCCGTTCGTGACGTGCTCACCGTGGGCACGATGGCGGCGCTGACCGGGCTGGCAACGGCGCTGCTCGTCGAGGTCGAGCGCCACGGCACGGTCGTCCTGCGCGTCGGTGGCTGGGCACCGGAGCTCGGCATCGTGCTGGTCGCCGACCTGTTCGCGGCGTTGATCCTGCTGGTTGCGTCGGCGACGATCCTCGTGGTCGAGTTGTTCGCGATCGGCCAGCGGCACACACCCGCCGGTGCCGATCCCGCCGTTGTCAGCCCGATCCTGCTGGTGCTCGCCGGCGGGGTGAGCCTGGCGATCCTCACCGGCGACCTGTTCACCCTGTTCGTGGCGTTCGAACTGATCCTCGTGTCGAGCTACGTGCTGCTCACCCACCAGGGCCGCGCCGATCAGGTCCGCTCGGGCATGACCTACGTGGTGATCAACCTGTTCGCGTCGACGTTGTTCCTGTTCGGTGTGGCCATCGTCTACACCGCGACGGGCACCGTCAACATGGCGCTGCTCGCCGAGCGGATTCCCGAGCTGCCCGCGGCCACCCAGGTGGGCATCGGGCTGTGGTTCCTCGTGGTGTTCGGGACCAAGGCCGCGGTGTTCCCCGTGTTCTCATGGCTGCCCGACAGCTACCCCACGGCGCCCACCACGATCACCGCAGTCTTCGCCGGCCTGCTCACCAAGATCGGCGTGTACGTGATGATCCGCTTCTTCACGTTGATGGAACTCGATCAGCTCGGGTCACTGCTCCTGGTGATCGCGGGCTTCACGATGATCGTCGGTGTGGCGGGAGCGCTCGCTCAGGACGACGTGAAGCGGATCCTGTCGTTCCATGTGGTCAGCCAGATCGGCTACATGATCATGGGTCTGGGCCTGTTCACGGTGGCGGGGGTGGCCGGAGCGGTGCTGTTCCTCGTGCACCAGATCCCGGTCAAGACCGTGATGTTCCTCGCCGGCGGACTGATCGAGGACGACCAGGGCACGTCCGCGTTGAAGAAGGTCGGAGGCCTCGCGACCAGCAAACCGGTGATCGCCGTGCTGTTCGCACTTCCGGCACTCAGCCTCGCCGGCCTGCCTCCGTTCTCGGGGTTCGTCGCCAAGCTGGCGTTGGTCGACGCCGGTGTCGCATCGGGTGCGTACGTGATCGTTGCGGTCTCGCTGATCGGCTCGATCCTCACGCTGCTGTCGATGACCAAGATCTGGCTCGGCGCGTTCTGGGGCGAGGCGACCCCGTCGGCGGTGCCGGCGTCGAGCCGTCGCTCGATCACGATCATGCAGGCAGCCGCGGGCGTCGCCGTCGCGGGCACCATCGCGGTGGCGGTGGTCGCCGGGCCGCTCTGGGAGATGAGTGAGCGATCGGCGACCGAGCTGCTCGATCGCACGCCCTACATCACCGAGGTCCTCGAGCCGTGAGGGCCTTGCTGACACCGCGCCGCGTGCTGACGCTGACGCTGCTCGTTGCGGCTTGGTGTGCGCTGTGGGGGGCGGTCTCGGTCGCCAATGTGCTGTCGGGCACCATCGTCGCCGTCGCGGCGACGCTCTTCGCCGGGGTCGACCGACACGCCGGCGGCATTCGAGTCGTACCGTTGCTGCAGTTCGCATGGATCGTCGCGCTGGACCTCGTCGTGTCGACCGTGCAGGTCGCCTGGGAGATCCTCACCCCGACCGACTACACCGACGAGGCGATCATCGCCGTCGACACCAGCATCGCTGCTCGGTCCCACTTCTTGATGTTGGTGGTGGCGATCACCGTGACCCCGGGCACCGCTGTGGTCGACACCGACGCCGACACCGGGCGTCTGTATCTCCATCTGCTGCATGCCGACAAGGCGCCGTCGATCGAACGTCACGTGCGCCGTCTCGCCGAGCTGGCCTGTCTCGCGCTGCCGCTCGACGCATCCGCAACCTCCGCCACCGGGGAGGCCACATGATCGTCGACATCGCCGTCGGCATCTTCCTGTTGAGCGGCATTCTCGCCGGAATCAGGTTGGTGCGCGGCCCATCGCTCGCGGATCGCGTGATCTCGCTCGACGCCGCGCTGGTGGCGTTGATGGGAGCAATCGGCATCCGGGTGGCCGAGACCGGTGACACGATCTACATCGGTGTGCTGGTCGTGATCGCGATCGTCGCATTCACCGCCACGGTGGCATTGAGCCGCTTCATCGAGACGACAGGTCGGTCGTGAATCCGGTGTCGTCGGTGTTCCTGCTGCTCGGCGCACTGGTGGCGCTGCTCGCCGGCATCGGCCTGCTCACGTTCAGGTCTCCGTACGCACGCTTCCATGCGGCGGGCAAGGCGAGCCCGATCGCGTTCTTGCTGGTCGCGATCGGCGCGGCGCTCGAAGTCGGATGGCGCGGGGCCGCCGAACTCGCGATCGTGGCCACGGCGCTCCTGCTCACGCTGCCGGCAAGCACGCACTTGCTGTTCCGTGCGACGCACCGCACCACAGCCTCCCCCAGTTTGCGCGAGGACGCGCTCGCCGAACCCGAACGGGCGCTCGGCGCCGACGACGACCGGTGACGAACGGCGACATCGGCCCCGGTGAACACACCCGGGCAACATGCGTCTTGTGATACCTATGATGTCTGGGTGACGTTGATCGAACCGCGACCCGATCTCCCGTCGTGGACGTTCCTGACCAACCACGCCCACGTGATGGTGGCGCTGAGCCGCGATCCGGACCTGCGCCAGCGCGATCTGAGTTACGTGGTCGGCATCACACCGGGTGCGGTGCAACGAATCCTCGACGACCTCGAGCACGCGGGCTACCTGCGGCGCGAGAAGGTCGGGCGGCGGAACCACTACGAGATCATCGATCGGGCCCCGTTGCGCCACCCGCTCGAGGGCCACCACACGCTCGGTGAGCTCCTCGACATGCTCCACGACTGATTCCGCTACGGTGGTCACCGTATGAACCCGGGGCGGAGGAGCTGAGTGATGGAGATCGTCGCGTGGATCGCGCTGGTGATCGGGGTTCTCGCCGCTCTGGCGGTGGCCGCGTGGCTCATGTTGCTCGCCACGTCGTTCCGCGTCGAGCCGGGCACGGTGGTGCTGCTGTTGAAACAGGGTCGTCCGACCGGTCGTGTGGTCGGTCCTGGTCGACACTTCATCCAACCGTGGCGCAAGGTGCTGGTGCAGGTGTATCCCGCTCGCCAGCTGGCGCTCGTCGCGGGAGGTCCTGCCTCGGCCGACGATCGCGTCGATCACCTCGACCCCCCGCTGCGTGTTCACCTCGCTGACAAGGTGTTCGCGCGCCTCAGCTACACCGTGCGTTGCCGACTGGACGCGAGCAAGGTCCAGCTCGTCCACGACCAGGTCGGCGCCGAGGGCATCTGGCCGGTCATTCGTGACGCGACGCGACGGTGCCTCCTCGCCGAGGCCGCCAGCGCATCGGTCGACGACGTGTTCGGCGACGAGTTCGCTGCGCTCGAGGAACGCTGCGCGACGGCGTTGCGGGAGGCGCTCGCGGACATCGGTTTCGATCTCGAGGTGTTCACCCTGCGCGAGGTGGATCTCGGCGAGACGGGTGAGGTCATCCAGGCCACGTTGCGGGCTGATCTCGAGCTCGAGCTGGAACAGGCGCTCGCCCGAGTACGCCAGGTCCGACTCGACAACGACGCCGCGATGGCCGAGACCTTGGCCGGTCTCGACAGCAATGTCCTGCTTCGTTATCGCCAGCTCGAGTCGTGGCGCGACATCCTCCGGCGGGGGGACGGTGGCCAGGGACTCCCGGCAGCGCTGGCGGCGATGCTGATCTCGGGTCAGCCCGGCGACGGATCGGGCTGGAGCGGCGACGGCACCGAGACCGAACCTGGCACGGGCGCCACGCAGTGAGCACGTCGCCGTGGTCCGGGGCGCCGCGGGGTGGCGCACTGGCATCGCCGTGGTCAGGGCGAAGCAGTGGACCCACGACTCCGCAACCCTCCGTTTCGGCGGCGGCCTCCGGCACACCGACCGGCACCGCCGAAACTCCGAGGGCGAGTCGGCTCATCGAGATCGTGACGGTCGTGTTGCTCGCCGTCGCGACCGTCGGATCGGCGTGGTCGGCGTATCAGGTCGCGCGGTGGAACGGTACCGAGACCGATGAAGCACGCACGTCGGGCTCGTTGCGGATCGACGCGTCGAGGGAGTACTCGTTGGCGACCCAGATCGTGGCGTACGACGCCGCCGCGGTGAGCCAGTTCGGTCAGGCCGTCGCGTCCGGCAACGAGGACCTCCAGGAGTTCCTCCGCGCGACCATCATCCGGCCGGGCTTCGAACCGATCCTGCAGCAGTGGCGCGACGAGATCGATGCGGGCGTGGTGCCGACCAACCTGCTCGAGAACGACGACTACCTGCTCGAGTTGTTCGCCAAGTCCGACGAGTTGGACACGGCGTCGCTCACAGCGGCCCAACGCAGTGAGGAGGCGGGCGACAACGCCGATGGATACGTCCGCTTGACGTTGTTCTTCGCCACGGCACTGTTCTTCGCCGGGATCACTGCGTCGTTCAGCAGCCGGACGGCACGAATCATGTTGCTGTCCGCGGCCGGTGTCACGGTCGCCATCGCGATCGGCCTGCTGGTCAGCTACCCCGTCGCCTGACGCGGGACGGCTCAGCGCCCGTGACCGATCAGGACCGTCGTGCGATCATCGCAATGGTCCAACACGGTGTCGAGCACCCGAGCAGCCGTCACGGCATCGAGGTTCGCCGTGGGCTCGTCGAGCACGACGATGTCGTGGTCCGCCAGGAGGACCCTGGCGAGGGCGAGTCGCTGGGCCTCGCCGCCGCTCATCGCCGAGCCGCCTCGCCCGAGCTGGCTGTCGAGGCCAGCGGGGAGATGACCGAACCAATCGTCGAGGCGCACCGAGCGCAGCACCTCGCGAAGCTCGTCGTCGCTCGCTGAAGGATCGGCCAGGCGCAAGTTCTCGCGTACGGTCGAGTCGGCGATCCAGGGAACCTGTTGGATCCACGTGACACGACGGCGCAGATCGTCGCCGATCACGTCGCCGACGTCGTTTCCGTCGACTCGGTAGCTGCCCGAACGAGGGCGGAGGAATCCGACGAGTACCGCAGCGAGCGTCGACTTGCCGGATCCGCTCGGTCCGACCACCGATGCGTGCGAGCCCGGCGACAGCCTGAGCGAGGTTGCGTCGAGTGCGTCGACGTCGGCGTGCGGCCACCGTGCGCTCACGTGATCGAGCGAGATGGTGGGTCGGTGCTCGACGCCGACCTCGGCGCTCGAGACCGGCGCCGGATCTGGAGTGTCCAGGACGGCGAGGACGCGACGGGCCGACGCGCCGAGGCTGGGAACCGATGCGCTCGCCTCGTTCACGGTGCCGACCAGTTCCAGGATGGCGAGTGGCCAGAGCACCAGCACACCGATCACCGGGCCCGATGCCGTTGTGCCCGCTGTTGCGATCGTCGCCAGGATCGCGGTGGCCGTCAGCAGTGGAGCAGCCGCGACGATGGCACTGGTCATCGCTCGCAGCGCGGCTCGGCGGTGTTCGAGTTCGTCGATCTCGCGGCCGACTCGGTCGAGGTCGTCGCACGCCGGAGCGAGCGTGCGGTTCG
>JBGSII010000073.1:0-12538 GCA_041742555.1 Ilumatobacteraceae bacterium | reverse complement strand
GCCCAGCGACCACCATGGCCGCCCCGGCGCGGATGTCGTGAGCCCGAACCGGCGCGCCGGACAGGCGCGCAACGCCGCGCACGACAGCGTGGTGACCGCTGGTGCGTACGTCAGCGCCGAGGCGCTGGAGTTCCTCGACGTATCGGAATCGGCCGGGGTACAGATTCTCGGTGACGATGCCGACACCGTCGGCGACCGCGAGCATCGTGATGATCAACGGCTTGTAGTCGGTGGCGATACCCGGATACGGCAGTGTTGCGACATCGATCGACCGGAGCCGCTCTGGCGCCACCACGCGGAGCCGCTCCGTGTCGCGATCAGCGATCGTCGACACCTCGAGCCCCATGTCCGCGAACCGATCGAGCAGCATCGTCATGTGCTCCGCGCGCGCACCGATCACGTCGAGCTCTCCCCCGGCGACCGCCACGGCGGCGAGATAGGTCGCAGCCTGGATCCGATCGGGCACGGTGTGGTGGCTGGTGGCCTGCAACGCCCCCTGCTCGACCCCGTCGATGGTCAACGTCGAGGTGCCGACGCCCGAGATCTGCGCCCCCATGGCGATCAGGAACTCGCACAGATCGGTGATCTCGGGCTCCCGGGCGGCGTTGTCGATCGTGGTCCGCCCGTCGGCCAGGACGGCTGCGGTCAGCAGATTCTCGGTGGCACCGACGCTCGGGAAGTCGAAGGTGATGTCGGCACCGTGCAGACGGTCGGCGAAGGCCTCGAGGTACCCGTGGCTGAACTTGAACGTCGCTCCCATCGCCTCGAGCCCGGCGACGTGCATGTCGATCGGGCGAGCACCGAAGTCGTCCCCTCCGGGCATCGACAGGCGCACGTGCCCACATCTGGTGAGCAAGGGGCCGAGGACGTTGATCGACGCCCGAATTCGCTCGACCAGTTCGTAGGGTGCGACGGGGGTGAGGTCGCCGGAGCCGGTCAGCAGCAGCCGGTCGGGTGCTGGGCGTTCGATCGTCACACCGATCGCATCCAGCAGATCACCCATGATGGTGACGTCGACGATGGCCGGAACGTTGCTGATGTCGAAGGTGCCGTCGGTGAGCAGGGTGGCCGCCATCAGCTTGAGGACGGAGTTCTTGGCTCCCGGGACGACGACGGAGCCCGACAGCGGCCCGTTTCCACGGACCACGATGAGCGGTCCATCGGGCGTCGGCTCAGGCTGGTCGATCATGGCCCCACAGTATGCTCGGCTCGTGGAGTCAGGCGGGCGCACCCTGATCCGTCGGTGGCCCGACACGCCCGATCAGCGCGAGCTCCTGTTCGCAGAACGCGACGACCTCGTCCTCGAGGTGGCTGATCCGTCCCCGGACTCCGCGACGCGACCACATCGCTTCCATCAGGCCGACGGGCCCTTCACCGCCTACGAGCGCACCGTCACCGAGGACCCGGAGCACCGCCACCTGGTGGAGACGACGACCTACGCGATGACGATCCCGTGGTTCAACTGGCTGTTTCGATGGCCGGTCAGGCGAGTCCTCGCCCGCAACGGCTCGCACCGGAGCTGGTGGGCGCCACCCGACCGTCTCGACCCGACACAGCTCCTCGTCGTGGGCCTGCTCGCGGCCGCGTCGATGAGCGCCGCATTCGTCAACACCCTGTTCACGCAGACCGTGAACTTCGCGGCCGACGACTTCGGCATCAGCGACACCGGCATCGGCATCGCCGGCGCTGTCGTGCGGGCCGGAATCCTGATTGCGCTCCCTGCTGCGGTGATCGCCGACCGCATCGGGCGCCGTCGGGTGATCGTCGCAGTCGCGTGGCTCGGACCGGTGCTGTCGTTGCTGGGTGCGCTTGCCCCGAACTTCGCGACCCTGGTGGCAACCCAGACACTGGCGCGGCCGATGGGGATCGCGCTCGCGTTCCTGATCGGTGTCGTCGCGTCCGAGGAGATGCCCCGCAACAGTCGCGCCTACGCGGTCAGCATCCTGGCGATGGCGGCCGGTTTCGGAGCCGGCATTGCCGTGCTGTCGTTGCGCTTCGCCGACATCGGCGACAGTGGATGGCGGTTCGTCTACGTGGTCGCCGCGGTCTTCTGCGTGGTCGCGCTCGACCTGACCCGCCGGCTGCCGGAGACGCGACGATTCAACGTCGCACACATCGACAAGGCGACTCGGAGCCCTCGCCTCAACCTCCGACGTCTCGCCCTCGTCGCGTCGGTCGCGTTCATCGGGAACATCTTCATCGCTCCCGCGAGCTTCTTCCAGAACCGCTACCTCACCGACATCCGCGACTTCTCCGGCGGGATGATCGGACTCTTCTCGATCGCCGTCGGCACACCGGCGAGCCTTGGTCTGATCCTCGGCGGCCGGGTTGCCGACAGCAGCGGCCGCCGCCGTCTGATCGCATTGACATTGCCACTCGGCACCGCGGCGATCGTCGCCGCGTTCGCCGTCGGCGGTCCACCCCTGTGGGCCTTCTCCTTGATCGGTGGCATCCTGTCGAGCGCTGCGTATCCCGCACTCGCCGTGTACCGGACCGAGCTGTTCCCGACGGGCAACCGCAGCCGGGCAGCCGGTCTGGTCACTGCCGCAGCGCTCGTCGGCGGGATCGGTGGGCTGCTCGCCACCGGGTGGTTGCTCGACGCCGGCTGGTCGTACGGACGCGTGATGGCACTACTCGGCCTCTGTCAGCTCGTGGTCACGGCGATCGTCGTCGCTGCGTATCCGGAGACGGCCCACCTCGAACTCGAAGCGCTGAACCCGGAGGACACTCCGATCGACCTTCATCACCTCGACGCAGTGACCCCCGGTGAGCGCGATCGCGATCGGGCACCCGACGTCTAGTGCCCGTTAGGTCACGCGGTGCACGAAATCAGCGACGGCTGCAGCGATCGTGCCGTCGGCGCCCTTCAGGTCGTGACGACCGCCTTGGACCCAGACGTGCTCGACCGGCGCCGGAATGGTCGCGGACCACTCGGTCAGTTCATCCGGTGATCCGAACGGATCCTTGGTACCCGAGAGAAAGAGGCACGGTACGTTCAGCTCGACGAGGTGTTCGACGCGAAGCCGCTCGGGCTTGCCGGGCGGATGGAGCGGGTAGCAGATCAGCACGAGGCCGGCGAGGCGCGCCACCGGCCCCACCCCGTCGACGTCGGCGGCAACCATCGACGTCATCCGACCACCCATCGATCGGCCGCCCATGACGATCGGGCCGCGACGGCGCCGCACCGACGCGAGGTCGTCCCGGATCGCCTGCATCAGCACGGGCGCCCTGTCCGGCGCTCGTCGTCCCTGCGTGCGGTACGGGAAATCGAGCCGCTCGACCGCTGCTGCGGAACCGAGCGCGTGTTCGATCGCCACGAGGCTGGAGTGAGTGCGGTCGGACCCGGCGCCCGGGTAGAGCAGCACCGACGGCTTCGCCATCAGACCGGCACTCGCAGCATCAGTCCGGCGCCGAACTCAGCACCCGACGCGCTTCGGCGAGGTCGCTCATCGCCTTCGCGGCGTCGACGCTGTCGCCACCGTGGTCAGGATGAACGTCACGCATGCGTTCGCGGAATTTGGCCATGACGTCACGTTTGGAGGGTGCCTTGGAGCCCACCTCGAACCCCAATACCCCGAGCGCCCACGCCCTCGGGTCGGCCAACGCCTCGAGCGCCAGCGTCTGCGACCCTGCGAGGTAGGAGATCATGGCCGGACCGATGGGCCCACGCCACCTCGCGGCCTTCTGCAGGACGGGCACGATACGACGACGGTGCTCGGGAGCGAACCGTTCCACCGCGTAGATCGCACCGAGCACCTGCGACAGATCGGTACCCACGGAGTGGAAATCGAAGGAGATGTCGTCGCCATTGCCGAGCATGCGATGGTGGCTCTTGGCGAGCCCGTGACGGTCGACCTGGAACCGGTGGCGCAGTCGCGGCTGGACGATGCGGTCGCCACGTTCGACCGACGTCAGCAGGCGATGCACGTCGGTGACCAGATCGTCTTCGACCCCATAGAGATACTCCGCGACGATCGCGCCGAGCAGCAGGCCGCCGAAGCCCGGAGCCGGATCGACCGGGAGTACCAAGTGCCCGAGCGCAAGCCGACGCGTCGGCTGCGCGGGCCGGGTGTGCCAGATCTCGATCTCGGCGAGCAGCACGGCGCTCAGACGTAGGGCCGCAGCAGCGCTCGGAGTTCCTGCGCCGCACCGATGATGTCGGACTCGGACGCTGCACCCGCCGATGCGTCCTGCTGGATCAGCTGCACGATGGCATCGACACCTCCGACGGCACCGGCCCACGGCCGGTGTGCCATCCCGTACGGCGGCGTCTTCGGGTCGAGGAGCACGCCGAGCTCGAGCAACTCCACTCGGGCACCCGCGTCGAGCGGGTCCTTCGCCAGCCGGTCGGCGGCGAGGAACATCGTGCTGAGCGCACCTTCGGGGACTGCCGCGGATCCATCGCCGCCGTCACCCAGAAGTTCGCCGGCCTCGATCGCATCCAGAAGATCATCGACCGCATGTTCGGCGTCGGCAGCCACGACGACGGTCGTGCCGTCCCATCGGTGCGGTACCTCGGAGGCGACCAGCGCCTCGGTCAGGACCGCTCGGTCTGCGTCCGACCACTCGTCCAGACCGAACTCGGTGGACTCGGCTTCGGCATCGAGCGCGATCGCGAACGGCCCGAGAACCTTCTCCAGCTCGTCGAACAGTGCGTCGACATCGGCTTCGACCAACTCGGGGACCACGATCTCCTCGCCGTCCCACGCGTGCGGCAGTTCAGCCTCGGCGAGCGCCTCGGACAACTCCGCTCGCTGGTCGAAGCTCCACCCGGAGACGTCGTAGTGAACCTTGACCACGTCGGGGTCCGACGGATCGAAGTCGATGGGTTCACCGGTCGCGGCGCGCTCTTGCTGCGCCTCGTCACCGGACTGCTTGTTGACGAAAGCCACGCTCGAACGCTATCGGCAGCACGTGCCGGCTCGAAGTCGTGCTCGATGTTCCGCGAGCCCGGCCAAGTACCGTGGGGGTATGACAACGTCGTCACGACAACAGCCCGATCGCAACCTCGCGATGGAGTTGGTGCGAGCCACCGAGTCCGCCTGCCTCGCCGCCGCACGCTGGGTCGGGCGCGGCGACAAGAATGCCGCCGACGGCGCGGCGGTCCAGGCGATGCGCCTGTCGCTGTCGACAGTAGCGATGGATGGCGTCATCGTCATCGGTGAGGGGGAGAAGGACGACGCCCCGATGCTGTACAACGGTGAACGCGTCGGCGACGGCAGCACTCCCGAGGTGGACGTCGCCGTCGACCCGATCGACGGCACCACACTCACCGCCCAGGGCAAGACCAACGCACTGTCGGTGATCGCGGTCTCCGATCGCGGTTCGATGCTCGATCCGGGGCCGTCGTTCTACATGGACAAGATCGCCGTCGGGCCCGACGCTGTCGGCGCGATCGACATCACCGCAACCGCCACCCAGAATCTCCGCTGGATCGCGAAGGCCAAGGGCGAAGAAGTCCGCGACCTCACGGTCGTGATCCTCGACCGTCCCCGGCACGCCGACCTGATCGACGAGATCCGAGCCAGCGGGTGCCGTATCCGCCTGATCTCCGATGGTGACGTGTACGGCTCGGTGGCGACCTGCTGGCCCGATGCGGGCGCCGATGCGCTGTTCGGCATCGGGGGGACCCCCGAATGTGTCGTCTCCGCGGCGGCGATGAAGGCGATGGGCGGTGAGATCCAGGCTCGGTTCGCACCGCAGAGCGACGACGAGCGCGACGCCATGACCGCGGCGGGGTTCGATCTGTCGAGGGTCTTCGGACAAGACGACCTGATCCAGAGCGACAACTGCTTCTTCGCCGCGACCGGGCTGACCGATGGTGGTCTGCTTCGAGGCGTGCGCTTCGACGGTTCCGGCGCGCAGACGCAGAGTCTCGTGATGCGCTCGCGGAGCGGGACGGTCCGCATGATCGACGCCCATCACCGAGTGTCGAAACTCCGCGAGTTCGCCGCCATCGACTACTGACGCAACAATTGGTGTCTGACACCAATCGTTACATCAGCGGGTGATCATCCCGCTGACCCAGCGGGTGACCGATCGTGGCAGGACGTCACTCGTCGTCGCTGCCACCTTGTAGAGCGCTCCCGGCACCGAGATCGTCCTGTTCGAGGCGACGTCGTTCAGCCCGGTCGACGCGACCTGTTCAACCGTGGTCCACGCAAAGCCGGGGATGCTCGAGATCAAGTCGCCGGTGTTGCTGTGGTCTTGGAACTCGGTTCTCGTCAACCCGGGACACAACGCCGTCACGTGCACGCCGGAGCCCTTCACCTCGCTGTGCAACGCCTCGCTGAGGCTGGTGACGTACGCCTTCGTCGCGGCGTAGACGCCGAGGCCCGGCGATGCCTGAAAGCTCGCGACGCTCGACACGTTGAGCAGGTACCCACGCCGCCTCGGTACCATCGCGGCGAGCGCCGCATGGCTGAGCACGGTGAGGGCCTTGACGTTGAGTTCGATCTCGTCGGCCAGACGCTCGACCTCGAGTTCGTGGAACACCCCGCTCGTGCCGAATCCTGCGTTGTTGACGACCAGGTCGATCGGCGCATCGGTGGACATGATGCGCTCGACGGTGGCGGATTGACCCTCGGGCGTGACCAGGTCGGCCTCGAGCACTTCGAAGCCGTCGTATCGGGCCGCGATCTCGGTGAGTCGATCCCCGCGACGCGCGACGAGCACGGTTGGGACCCCCGCCTCGCCGAGCAGGCGAGCCATCTCGGCCCCGATTCCCGAGGAGGCGCCGGTGACCAGCGCTGACGTGAACGGAGAGCGCGACATCCGACGAACCTACCAACTGCGAGACAATTGCAGCAGGGGTCTGACCCCTGGTGCAATCAGGCGGTGAAGTTGGTGCCGGTCGCCCGGAGCCGGGCCTCGGCCCGGTCGCGCCCGGCGGTTGCGACCTCGATCATCGTGGCATCCATGTGCTGGTCGCGAAGCATCTGGCGGTGACGCTCGAGCGCCTCCTTGGCCCGCTCGACATCGATGTCCTGAGCGAGCTCGGCCGTGTCGGACAGGATCGACACCCTGGTCGGCGTGCCGCTCACCTCGACGAACCCGCGGTGGATGGCGATGTCCTGGACGGTGCCGTCGGTCTGGAAGACCCGGGTGTGGTTCTCGACGAGCGCACCCAGGAAGGCTGCGTGCCCGGCCTGGAACGCGACCTCGCCGCCACCGAGTGTCCGGGTGATGACCATGTCGGCCTCACCCGAGTACAGCACCGCCTCCGGCGACACCACCTCGACGATCAACGGCTCGGCCATCTCAGGATTCCTGGAGCTTCTTGGCCTTTGCGAGGACCTGCTCGACGCCGCCGACGTTCAAGAACGCCTGCTCGGGCACCTCGTCGAGCTCACCGTTGATGATGGCCTCGAACGACTCGACCGACTCGGCGACCGGCACGTATTCACCCTGCAGACCGGTGAAGACCTCGGCAACGTAGAACGGCTGCGACAGGAACCGCTCGACCTTGCGGGCCCGGTTCACGATCAGGCGGTCCTCTTCCGACAGCTCGTCGAGACCGAGAATCGCGATGATGTCCTGCAGCTCCTTGTAGCGCTGCAGGGTCTCCTGCACGCGACGAGCGATGTTGTAGTGGTTCTCCCCGACGACTTCGGGCGACAGGATCGTCGACGTCGACGCCAACGGGTCCACGGCCGGGTAGATGCCGAGGGCAGCCACCTGACGGGAGAGCTCGGTGGTGGCGTCGAGGTGCGTGAAGGTGGTGAACGGCGCCGGGTCGGTGTAGTCGTCGGCGGGCACGTAGACGGCCTGCAGCGAGGTGATCGAGCGGCCTCGGGTGGAGGTGATCCGCTCCTGGAGCTGGCCCATCTCGTCGGCGAGCGTCGGCTGGTAACCCACGGCGGCGGGCATGCGGCCGAGCAGCGTCGACACCTCGGAACCCGCCTGCACGAAGCGGAAGATGTTGTCGACGAACAGCAGCACGTCCTGGTTCTGGACGTCACGGAAGTACTCCGCCATGGTCAGCGCCGACAGGGCGACGCGCAGGCGTACGCCCGGCGGCTCGTCCATCTGGCCGAACACGAGGGCGGCCTTCTCGAACACGCCCGACTCCATCATCTCCAGGCGGAGGTCGGTACCTTCACGGGTGCGCTCGCCGACACCCGCGAACACCGACACACCACCGTGCTGCGAGGCCACTCGGTTGATCATCTCGGTGATGAGGACGGTCTTGCCGACGCCGGCGCCACCGAACAGGCCGATCTTGCCACCCGCCACGTACGGGGTCAGGAGGTCGATGACCTTGATGCCCGTCTCGAACATACGAGCCGACGGCTCGAGCGCATCGAAGTCGGGAGCGTCGCGGTGGATCTCCCAGCGCTCCATCTGGTCGAACCCGTCTGGCGCCTCGTCGAGCGGCTGGCCCCAGACGTTCCAGATGTGACCGAGCACCTTGTCGCCGACCGGCACCGTGATGCCATGGCCGGTGTTGCGCACTGGCGTGCCGCGCACCAGACCATCGGTCGGCTTGAGGCACACCGCGCGGACCCGACTGTTGCCGAGCTGCTGCGCGACCTCGGCGAGCACGGTGACGGTCTCGCCTTCGAGTTCGATGTCGAACTCGACTGCCGAGTTCAGCTCCGGCAGCGCGCCGCGAGGGAACTCGACGTCGACCACGGGGCCGGCGATGCCGACGATGCGGCCGTTCTTGAGATCGGTACCCGTGGTGGGTTCGGTCATGGTCATGGCTGTTGTTCTCCTGGTGTCGCGTATGCGCTCAGAGGGTGGCGCCGGAGTCGGCCTGTTGCAGTTGCTGGAAGATCTCGTCACCGAGATCGAGGTAGGGACTGTCGTCGTCGTCGGAGTCGAGCGCCTCGGCACCGCCGACGATCTCCATGATCTCGGTGGTGATCGAGTCCTGGCGGGCCCGGTTCATGATCCGGCTGAGCGACTTGATCAGCTCCTCGGCATTGTCGGTCGCCGACTTCATCGCTCGCTGTCGGAATGCGTGCTCGGATGCAGCCGCATTGAGGAGCGCTGCATACACCCGGGCCTCGACGTAGCGAGGCAGCAGCGTGTCGAGGATCGTCGCCGGATCGGGTTCGAACTCGTAGTCACTGCCGGTGCCGTCATTGCTGCCGGCCTTGCCGTCGCCGCCGGCGACGGTCTCGGTGCTCAGCGGCACCAACGGACGCAGGACGACTTCCTGGCTCCCGGCAGAGATGAAGCGCGTGTAGACGAGTTCGACCTTGTCGACCTCGCCGGAGGTGAACAGTTCGACGACGTGCTCGCCGATCGCGCGAGCATGCTCGTAGCCGGGCTGATCGGAGAACCCGTTGAACGGTTGACCCAGCGTGTAGCCACGGAAGCGGAAGTATCCCTCCGCCTTTCGCCCGACCGGGATGATCATGTAGTCCTTGCCGGCGAGCACGTCGGCCTTGACCTCGCCCTCGGCGGCGCGCTGCACACCCGAGTTGTATCCACCGCACAGACCCCGATCGGCGGTGACCACCACGTAACAGGTGCGATTGATCTGATCGCGACCGGCCAGCAACGGCGAATCAGCTGACGCACCCCCACCGGCGAGGTTCTTGACCACCTCGGTGATCTGCTCGGAGTACGGCACGGCAGCGGCGACGCGAGCCTGGGCTTTCACGATGCGCGAGGCGGCGATGAGCTCCATCGCGCGCGTGATCTTCTTCGTCGCCCGAACGCTGCGAATGCGTTCTTTGAGGATTCGCTCCTGACCGCCTGCCATCTAGATCACTCCGTCGCGAGGGTCTTGTTGGACTGAGCGTCGCCGACCTCGTCGACGTCGAGGGCGGTCGGGTCGACGTGGTAGCCGTCGCCGGTGACGCTGAAGGTCTGCTTGAACGCGATGATCGCGTCGTCGAGACCGTCGGGCAGGCCACTCGACTTGATGTCGGCGAGCAACCCGCTGTGCGTGGTGCGGACGTACTCGATCAACTCCGACTCGAACCGACGAACGTCGCCCACCGGCACGTCGTCGAGGTGGCCCTTGGTGCCGGCGTAGATCGACAACACCTGCTCTTCGACCGGCATCGGGCTGTTGAGCGGCTGCTTGAGCAGCTCGACGAGGCGATAGCCGCGCTCGAGCTGGGCCTTGGAGATGGCGTCGAGCTCCGAGCCGAACGTGGCGAAGGCCTCGAGTTCACGGAACTGGGCGAGGTCGAGCTTGAGCGTGCCGGCCACCGACTTCATCGACTTGATCTGCGCAGCGCCACCGACTCGCGACACCGAGATGCCCACGTCGATTGCGGGGCGAACACCGGACTTGAACAGGTTGTCCTGGAGGAAGACCTGTCCGTCGGTGATCGAGATCACGTTGGTCGGGATGAACGCGGACACGTCGCCGGCCTTCGTCTCGATGATCGGCAGCGCAGTGAGCGAGCCAGCACCGAGCTCGTCGGACAGCTTCGCCGCCCGTTCGAGGAGACGGCTGTGCAGGTAGAACACGTCGCCCGGGTAGGCCTCACGGCCCGGCGGGCGGCGCAGCAGCAGCGACAGCTGACGGTAGGCATCGGCCTGCTTGGAGAGGTCGTCGTACACGACGAGTGCGTGTTCGCCGTTGTCCATCCAGTGCTGTCCGATGGCGCAGCCGGCGTACGGTGCGAGGTACTTGAACGGCGCCGGATCGGACGCCGATGCCACCACGACCACGGTGTAGTCGAGCGCGCCGGTCTGGCGCAGCGTGTCGACGGTCTGGGCGACCGTCGAGCTCTTCTGGCCGATCGCGACGTAGATGCACTTCACGCCGAGACCCTGCTGGTTGATGATCGTGTCGATCGCCACCGTGGTCTTGCCGGTCTTGCGGTCGCCGATGATCAGCTCACGCTGGCCACGACCGATCGGGGTCATCGCGTCGATCGCCTTGATCCCGGTCTGGAGCGGCTCGTGCACGGGCTTGCGGCCCATGATGCCGGGCGCCTGGATCTCCATACGGCGGCTCTGCGTGCCGACGAGATCGCCCTTGCCGTCGATCGGCTGACCCAGCGCGTTGACGACGCGTCCGAGCATGCCGTCGCCGACGGGCATCGACAGGATGCGGCCGGTCGACTTGACGGTCTGGCCCTCTTGGATGCTGTCGACGTCGCCGAGCACGACGGCGCCGATCGAGAACTCGTCGAGGTTCAGCGCGAGGCCGACCGAGCCGTCTTCGAACTCGAGCAGTTCGTTCACCGCCGCGTCGGGCAGGCCGGTGACACGGGCGATGCCGTCGCCGACTTCGGCGACCCGGCCGACGGTGCGAGCCTCGAGCGACGGCTCGAAACCCTCGAGGTTGGACTTGAGCGCCGATGCGATGTCGGCGGCAGAAATGGTCAGCTCAGCCATGGTGGTTGTCTCGTTCCTTTTGAGCGACTCGGCTCAGAGCCGGCTCTTCAGCTGTTCGATACGGGTGCGAACGGTGTCGTCGATGACGGTGTCACCGATCGTGGCGACGACGCCGCCGACCACCGAGGGGTCGACGACCGTCTTGAGGTTGATGCTCTTTCCGGTGGCGTTCTCGAGCGCCGCCTTCAGCCGCGCCTGCTGGTCGTCGGTGAGCGCCACAGCGGTGCGTACCTCGGCGACGTCGAGCTGCTTGGCACTCGACGCACGAGCGACCAGGCTGTCGACGATGGCGGGGATGTCGCGGCTGCGTCCCGAACCGACGACCATCGACACCAACTGAATCGTCGTGGTCGTGGTCTTTCCGCCGAGGAGATCCTCGACGATCGCTTGACGCTTCTCGGCAGGGATGTGTTCGTCGGTCAGCGCGGCGCGAAGCGAGTCGCTGGACTCGTACGAGCGAGCGAACCGGAACAGCTCGTCTTCGACCTCGTCGAGCGTGCCCTCCGCGCGGGCGACCTCGAACAGCGCTCGGGCGTAGCCCTCGATCATTGCGTCACTCATGAGGATGCTCCTGTGCTGGCTCCGACGCGTGCGATGAAGGTCTCGATGAGCTCCTGCTGCGCTGCGTCGTCGAGCGTGTCGCGGACGATGTGATCGACGGCGACACCCGAGTGGCGAGCGATCTCGGCTCGCAGCTCGTCGGTGCTTCGACCCGCTGCTGCGCCGATGTCGGCCTCGGCACGAGCTTCGAGTTCGGCCATCTCGACCTCGAGACGTGCGCGGCCATCGGCCAGCAGGGCTTCGGCCTGCGCATCGGCCTCGGCGAACAGGCGGGCCCGTTCGGCCTCGATGTCACCCTTGGCCTCACGGATGCGCACAGCCTCGGCCTCGGCCGCGGCCTTCGACGACGAGGAGTCGTCGAGCTGCTTCTGGACACCGGCGGTGCGATCCCGAAAGCTCTTCTTGATGATCGGGCCGGCTTTCCAGTACAGCAGCGAGAACACGATGATCGACGCCAGCGAACCGGGGATGAGTTCCTTCCACGGCGGCAGGATCGGATCGACGGTGACGTAGCCCTTGTCGTCGAAGGGAATCTCCTCCGCCGACGGCAACAGTCGCCCCGCGGCGAGCGTGGCGGCGGTGTACAGGCTCATGCCGACACCTCCTGACCCATGGCTTGCGCGACGGCGGCACGAACGACGTCATCGTTGGCTCGCCGGCCGGTCGC
>JBGSII010000072.1:0-1749 GCA_041742555.1 Ilumatobacteraceae bacterium | reverse complement strand
GGGCCGACCTCGCCGATGATCCGGGCGTCGACCAGGTCGCGCACCATGACCGCGAATGGTTTGTCGCCGCGGCCTTTGCGGGCTCGCAGGACTGCAACCGCGTCGTCGTTGGTGGCATCGCACACGAGGTGATATCCACCGAGGCCCTTGAGGGCGACGACGCGGCCCGCAGCGAGGATCGTCTGCACCTCGGCGAGCACCGCGTCGGTGCCGGTGACGGTGCGATTCGCGCTGACGAAGCTGAGCTGTGGTCCGCACGCCGGGCAGGCGATCGGTTGGGCGTGAGCACGTCGGTCGGCCGGGTCGGCGTACTCCGCCGCGCAGTCCCGGCACATCTCGAACCCTGCCATCGTGGTCGCCGGACGGTCGTAGGGGAGGTTGCGGATGATCGTGAACCGAGGGCCGCAGTTCGTGCAATTGACGAACGGGTAGCGGTGGCGTCTGTCGGCCGGGTCGGCCAGTTCCGCCAGGCAGTCGTCGCACGTGGCAACGTCGGGTGGGACGAGCGTGGTTGGCCCGTCGGTGTCCGTCGATCCGACGATGCCGAAGCCGGTCTCGCCGATCGGATCGATGTCCATGGACTCGATCCGATCGATGCGGGCGAGCGGAGGCCGCTCGAGAGCGAGCCGGAGTGTGAACTCGTCGAGCGCGGCGGCGGGTCCCTCGATCTCGATGAACACCCCGCCGGCGTCGTTGCCGACATGGCCGGCAAGACCGATCGAGTGAGCGAGGCCGTACACGAACGGTCGGAACCCCACCCCCTGGACGAGGCCGTACACCGTGAGATGGCGCCGGGACCCGGCCGTGTTCGTGGTGCGGTCGTCGACCAGTCCGTCCGTGCCGTCGACCTCGGGAATCACCGCAGTGCGGAGCGACATTGCCAACCCCTCCCTCCTCGACAACGTATCCGCTGGCCGGAGCGCTCGACGATGTCGCCGAACGTCAACCGGAGGTGTCGGGTCAGCAGGCCTGCACGGAACACATGTTCGGTGATAGAATCTCCGCTCGATGGCCGCACGCACCCCCGCCGCCGAATCGGCAACGAAGCCTCCCCGCACACGCCGCTCCTCGTCGGCCGACGAGCCACAGATCGTCGTGCGCGGCGCACGTGAACACAACCTGAAGAACGTCAACGTCGAGCTCCCGCGCGACAAGCTCATCGTGTTCACCGGGCTGTCGGGGTCGGGCAAGTCGAGCCTGGCGTTCGACACGATCTACGCCGAGGGGCAGCGTCGCTACGTCGAGTCGTTGAGCTCCTACGCCCGACAGTTCCTCGGGCAGATGGACAAGCCCGACGTCGACATCATCGAAGGGTTGTCGCCGGCGATCTCGATCGACCAGAAGTCGGCGAGCCGCAACCCCCGCTCCACGGTCGGCACGATCACCGAGGTCTACGACTACCTGCGACTTCTCTACGCCCGCATCGGGGTGCAGCACTGCCCGAACGACGGCACCAAGCTCCAGCGCCAGACACCACAACAGATCGTCGACCGCATCCTCGACATGGACGACGGCATCCGGTTCCAGGTCCTCGCACCGGTGGTGCGAGGCCGCAAGGGCGAGTACGACACGCTGCTGGCGGATATGTCCGGACAGGGCTACGTGCGCGCCCGCATCGACGGCGAGACCGTCGACATCGACGAGTTCCTCAAGCGCGACGAACGGCTCGCCAAGTACGAGAACCACAAGATCGAAATCGTTGTCGACCGCCTGGTGCTGAAGGAAGGCATCGAGCGGCGCCTGACCGAA
>JBGSII010000071.1:0-11253 GCA_041742555.1 Ilumatobacteraceae bacterium | reverse complement strand
TCCCGCTCGGGAAGGGTGCGTCGGGGGGTGAGCTCTCCCGGGTGATGCTCGCGCTCGAGGTCGTCCTCGCCGCGGCCGACCCGGTCCCGACGCTCGTCTTCGACGAGGTCGATGCCGGGATCGGCGGCGCGGCGGCGCAGGCGATCGGTGATGCCCTGCGCGAACTGGCTCGTCATCACCAAGTGTTCGTGGTGACCCATCTGGCTCAGGTCGCCGCAGTCGCCACGACCCAGGTCTCGGTGACCAAGTCCGTCGTCGACGCAAGGACGTACACGAGCGCTGCGTCGATCTCCGGCGAGGAACGTGTCGCCGAAATCGCACGAATGTTGTCCGGTTCGACGAGTCCCTCGGCGATGGAGCACGCGAGGGAACTGCTCGACGCCTGACGTCGACCGATTGCACCAGGGGTCAGACCCCTGGTGCAATCGGCGGGGAAGACGCGTCGGGGGCGATCGGCGGGGTATGGTGATCTCCCGTCATGGTGTCTCGCGACACCGGGGTACCGACAGAGGTCGAGACGGAGGAATGGTCGAATGCCGAAGCACATTTTCGTGACCGGAGGCGTTGCGAGCTCGCTCGGCAAAGGTCTCACTGCATCGTCCCTCGGACGGCTGCTCAAGCTCCGTGGTCTGCGGGTCACGCTGCAGAAGCTCGATCCGTACATCAACATCGATCCGGGCACGATGAATCCGTTCGAACACGGCGAGGTCTTCGTGACCGACGACGGCGGTGAGACCGACCTCGACCTCGGCCACTACGAGCGGTTCATCGACGAGAACCTGTCGCGCAACTCCAATGCCACCACCGGGTCGATCTATCAGGCCGTGCTCGCCGCCGAGCGACGAGGCGACTACCTCGGCAAGACCGTGCAGGTGATCCCGCACATCACCGACGAGATCAAGCGGCGCATCCAGCGGGTGGCGCACGACGACATCGACGTGGTGATCACCGAGGTCGGCGGCACCGTCGGTGACATCGAGATCCTCCCGTTCCTCGAGGCGATCCGCCAGTTCCGCAACATGGTCGGCCGTGACAACGTCTGCTACATCCACGTCACCCTGGTGCCCTTCATCGGCCCGTCGGGCGAGCAGAAGACCAAGCCGACGCAGCACTCCGTGACCGAGTTGCGCAGCCGCGGCATCCAGCCCGACGTGATCGTGTGCCGGAGCGAGGCGCCCCTGTCCGACGATCTGAAGCGCAAGATCTCCAGTCTCTGCGACGTCGAGGAGCGTGCCGTCGTCAACGCAGCGGACGCCAAGAACATCTATGAGCTGCCGCTGATCCTGCACGACGAGGGCCTCGACGACTACGTGTGCGACGTGCTCCGTCTGGACGGTTCGCCGGACCTGACCTACTGGGAGCAGTTCGTCGCCAAGGTCGAATCGGCGGTGGCGCCGGTTCGCATCGGGCTGATCGGCAAGTACATCGAGTTGCCGGATGCCTACCTGTCGGTGGTCGAGAGCCTCAAACATGCCGGATTCCACCACGGTGCCGATGTCGAGATCGTGTGGATCCAGTCCGAGACCGTCGAGGGACTCCTCGCTGCCGGGCAACTCAATCACCTCGACGGCATCGTCATCCCTGGCGGGTTCGGATATCGCGGGGTCGAAGGCAAGATCGCCGCGGCCCGATATGCCCGCGAGGAGGGTGTGCCGTGTCTCGGGCTGTGTCTCGGGCTCCAGACGATGGTCATCGAGTTCGCGCGCGATGTCGTCGGACTGGCCGATGCGAATTCGACGGAGTTCGACCCCACCACGCATCATCCCGTGATCGACCTGATGCTCGAGCAACGTGGCATCGAGGACAAGGGCGGCACGATGCGTCTCGGCGCCTACTACGCCGTGCTCGCGCCGGGTTCACAGGTCGCGGCAGCCTACGGCGAGCCGGTGGTCAGCGAACGCCACCGCCATCGCTACGAGTTCAACGAGCGGTATCGCAAGCAACTCGAGGACTCGGGTCTGTGGTGTTCGGGAACGTCTCCCGACAATCGACTCGTCGAGTTCATCGAGTTGCCCGGCCACCCGTTCTGGGTGGGCACACAGGCGCATCCGGAGTTCAAGAGCCGTCCCGACCGGCCCCACCCGTTGTTCCGTGAGCTGATCGCAGCTGCCCTCGAACGTCGCGGACGGACGGCGCCCGACTCGGCGACCGAGGCGGTCGCGGTCGGGACCCCGATCGACCAACCGTCCGACGGCGCTCCAGCTTCGCTGAGCTCGTGACCCGATTCCGTCGGGTCTCCGAACGCACGATCCACGAGGGCTACGTCTGGAACCTCGCGATCGTCGAGTTCGAGGCCCCGGATGGTTCGAGCTTCACGCGCGACATCGTGCGATCACCAGGCGCCGTTGGCGTCCTGCCCCTCGTGTTCGACGCCGAGGGAAATCCGTCCGTCGTGCTCGTCTCGCAGTACCGCCCGCCGTACGAGCGCTCGATCATCGAGATGCCCGCCGGCATGCGCGACATCGTCGGTGAGGACACCGCCTCGGTCGCGCGTCGCGAGCTCGTCGAGGAAGCCGGCCTGCTAGCCGGCGGGTTGGAGTTGCTCACCGAGATCCTGCCGTCGCCGGGGATGACCGACTCGGTCACGACCCTGTACCTGGCCACCGACTGCACACCCGTCCCCCATGACCGTCACGGTCCTGAGGAAGAGCACATGGAGTTGCTCCACGTGCCATTGGTCGAGGCGGTCGACATGGTCGAGCGCGGCGAGATCGCCGATGCGAAGACGGTGGTCGCGCTGCTGATGACCGACCGCCGGCTTCGTGCCTCCGACCATCCGTACGGGTGAGCACCTTCGTGGCCGGCTCGCAACTGCCGATCGAGGTCGAGGAGTTCCTGTCGTGGATGGTCGCCGAGAAAGGCAGATCCGCGAACACGATCGCGGCGTACCGCCGCGACCTCGGGGCGTACTGCGATTGGCTGGCCACACAGGGAGTGACGGTGTTCGACGTCAGCCACCGCCAGCTCGTCGAGTTCGTCGGAGTCCGACGATCGAGTGCCTCCGCCACGTCGTCGATCGCGCGCCAGCTCGCTGCGGTGAGGATGCTCCATCGATATCTGTCGATCGAGGGCGAGCGCGGTGACGACCCGGCTGCGGAGCTGGAAGGCGTGCGCGTTCCATCCGGAATCCCCAAGCCGCTCACCGAGGCGCAGGTCACGAGCCTGATCGACGCGGTGGTGGTCACCGAACCGATTCATCGACGCGATCGGGCACTGATCGAGTTGCTGTACGCCACCGGCGCCCGGATCTCCGAGGCGGTCGGCCTGTCGATCGGGGAGATCGACCTGGATGCACGCCTGGTGCGTCTCTACGGCAAGGGAGCCAAGGAACGAATCGTGCCGTTCGGATCGACGGCAGCGGCCGCGCTCGACGACTGGTTCTCTCCGAGCGGACGTGCACGGGTCGTGCCCGACCAGTGGCGACGCCGAGATGACGCCGAGGCGGTGTTCCTCAACACCCGAGGCGGACGCCTGAGCCGTCAGGCTGCGTGGCAGGTCATCAAGAAGTACGGCGCACGGGCTGGTATCACCGACGACCTCTCGCCGCACGTGCTGCGTCATTCCTGTGCAACCCACTTGCTCGACCACGGCGCCGATCTGCGCGTCGTCCAGGAGATGCTGGGGCATGCCTCGATCTCGACCACGCAGATTTACACCAAGGTCAGCCAGGAGCGGCTGTGGGACGTGTACCGCTCAGCGCATCCACGCGCGACACTGAGTCGATGAGCGAACCCAACCCCCTGGCGAAGCTCTGGCACCTCGCCGCTCGATTCGTGACGTCACTCCCGCCGACGCCGCCGAGCGTCGACGACGAGATCTGGGTCGACGAGCACCTGCTCGCGGGGGAGCGGGCGTTGTGGGTGCAGATGTCGAACCAGGACCGTCGCCACAGCGCCGCGGTCGCCAGGCGGTTCGCCGCGCGACGTCCCGACGCGACTCGCGCCGAGATCGCCGGTGCGATCCTGCACGACGTCGGCAAGATCGAGTGTCGTCTCGGAACGTTCGGTCGAGTCGCGGCGACGGTCGTCGGGCCGCGAACGACGGCGTTCGCCGCCTATCACGACCACGAAGCGATCGGCGCTGCGATGGCGTCGGCAGCCGGCTCGGTTGCTGCCACGGTCGACCTCATCTCCCAACGCGGACCGGCGTTCGACGATCTCGAACGGTCCGATCACGCCTGAGAGACAGCGCCGGTGTCCCAGGACCCGTCGTTGGTTGACAAATGGGTGCGGTTGACAGATGGTTGCGATACGTTGGTGGTATGGCTCGAGCCGATGCGCTGACCGAGACCCTGGCGGCCGAGGTGCTGTTGCGCACCGAGGGCCGATCGGACGTGCTCCGAGCCGTGATCGATCGACTCGACCACGAGCTGAACGCAAGCCCGTTGCAGCGAACGGTGCGGTTGTGGGACATCTCGGCCACGCAGCTCGGCCAGATGTTCGGCATCAGCCGCCAGGCGGCGTCGAAGTGGCTCGGCGACGGACCGCCTGCCGGCCGACGTGACCAGGTCGCGCTGCTCGGTCAGGCGACCGACCTGCTCGACCAGTGGGTGAAGCGTGAGCGGATTCCGGCCGTGGTGCGCCGTCCGGTCGAACGGCTCGGCGGCCGGACGCGTCTCGAAGTGGCCCTCGCCGGCGACTTCGAGTTGTTGTGCGAGGAACTCGCGGACACCTTCGACCTGACGCGCATCGCGCCGTGATCGACCTGCAGGTGCCCGATGGGCATCTGTGGCTGCGGATCACCCGACCGCACTACGTGGATCCGTTCGATCCGACGTTCGCTCAGCGGCGTGGCGGCCGGTGGAACCCTCCCGACTCCTGGCCGACGCTCTACCTGAACGACGACCTCGCAACGGTGCACGCTCAGGTTCGCCACCTCTTCGTGGGGCGCGGGATCGAACCCGACGACCTCGACGACGACGCCCCGATCCGGCTGGCCGCGGCAACACTGCCGCGGCGCCAGCGAGTCGCCGACGTCGTCACCTCCGCCGGCGTCGACGCAGTGGGTCTTCCCGCGTCGTATCCCCTCGACGAGCGTGGCGAGGAAATCCCCCACGAGGCGACCCGCACGATCGGTGTGGAGGTGCACGATGCCGGGTTGCGCGGTGTGCTGTGCCGTTCTGCTGCCGGAGCCGGTCGCGAGTTGGCCTGGTTCCCGTCGGCCCGGTCGACGGCGCGCCCGGTCTGGCAGACGCCGCTCGGCTTCGGCGTCTGGCGTCACGTCACCGACCTCGATCAGGTCGTCGTTGCTCGTGAACTCGAGCGCGAATAGTTCACGTACGAGTTCACGAGAACGGAGTGGGACCGTGTGTCAGGCGGGGAGGAGGCCGATGTTGGTGTGGGCTCGGGCGAGCGTCGCCGACGCGACCTCACGCGCCTTGTCGGCGCCGACTCGGAGCAGCCGGGCCAGTTCGCCCGGGTCGTCGAGCAGTTCGAGATAGCGGGCACGGATCGGATCGAGGACGGCGAGGACGGCTTCGCCGGTCTCGACTTTGAGCTTGCCGTACTGCTCGTAGTCCTCGGCGACCTCCTGTGGTGTTCGTCCTGTCACCGCTGCGTTGATCTCGAGGAGATTGGCGACGCCCGGCTTCGCGGCGCGGTCGTAGCGGACGGCGTCGGGGCCGGTGTCGGAATCGGTGACCGCCCGCTTGAACTTCTTCATCACGGTGGCGGGATCGTCGATGAGATAGACGCAACCGCTGTCGGAGTCGTCGGACTTCGACATCTTCGACGTCGGGTCCTGCAGGCTCATGACCCGGGCACCGGCGGCCGGCGTGACCGGCTCGGGGATGACGAACGTCTCGCCGAAGCGGTGGTTGAACCGGATCGCGATGTCACGCGTGATCTCGACGTGCTGACGTTGGTCGTCACCGATCGGGACCTCGTGGGCGTCGTACAACACGATGTCGGCGGCCTGCAGCGCCGGGTAGGTGAACAGACCAGCCGACACGAACTCGTGCTCACGCTTGGCGCTCTTGTCCTTGAACTGGGTCATCCGGGAGAGCTCGCCGTAGCTGACCGTGCACTCCATGATCCAGCCCAACTGGTTGTGTTCGGGCACATGGCTCTGCACGAACACCGTCGCCACGTCGGGGTCCAGCCCGATGGCGAAGAACATCGCGGCCAGCGACATGGTCTGACGACCGAGCACGCCAGGCTCGTCGGTGACGGTGAGGGCGTGGAGGTCGACGATGCCGTGGAACGCGTCGCACGTGTGCTGGCCCGCCACCCAGTTGCGCAACGCCCCGAGATAGTTGCCGAGGTGGACGTCACCGGTCGGCTGCATGCACGACAGCACGCGCGTCGCGGCGCCGTGCCGAGCGGGGTCGGGTGCAGGGGTCACGGGCGCCGACGATACCCGTTCGCGCCCATCTCGCTCCGGTAGGTTGGTGGCCGATGGCCATCGATGCGCACTCAACCGTGGTCTCGACCCCCGTGTACGAGGGGCCTTTCGACATGCTGTTGCAGCTGATCCTGCGCGAGCAGGTCGACATCTACGAGGTCAATCTGTCGAAGATCGTCGACGCGTACCTGGCCGAGATCGAGCGGATGCAGGCACTCGACCTCGATGTCGCAACCGGGTTTCTCCTCATCGCGGCGACGCTGGTCGAACTCAAGGCCCGTCGGCTGCTGCCGAATCCGACCGACATCGACCTCGACGACGAGTTCGCATTGTGGGAGGAGCGCGACATGCTGCTCGCCCGTCTCCTCGAAGCAAAGACCTTCAAGGATGTCGCGCAGATCTTCTCGAAGCTCGCCGACGAGGCCGACCTGTCGTTCCCTCGGGTGGTCGGTCCCGACGAACGGTTCGCCGATGCGGTGCCGGACATGCTCGAAGGGACGAGTCTGACGAGCCTGCGCAACGCAGCGGTCCGGGCGCTCACCCCGAAGCCGGTTCCGGTCGTCGACCTGTTCCACGTGAACCCGATCACCACGACGGTGGCCGATGCCGTGGTCGAACTCCTCGACGAGCTCCCGAGGATCGGTCGGATCACCTTCCGGCATCTCACCGCCGACCTCGCCGACCGCATCGAGGTGATCATCCGCTTCCTCGCCGTACTCGAGTTGTACAAGCAAGGTGCCGTCGAGATCGACCAGCCCGAGCGGTTCGGGGACATCGACGTGATCTGGAGCGCCGGCGCGGACTTCGACGCCGAGGCCATCCTGATCGACGCCTACGAGGGCTGAGGTCGATCCGATGAGACTGACGCTGTGCTGATGGACGAGCGAGTGGCGGAGTACAAACGGGCCATCGAATCGATCGTGCTCGTCGCGCACGACCCGGTTCCCGCCGAACTGCTCGCACAGTTGCTCGAGGAGCCGACCGTGATGGTCGAGCAGTGGTGCGAGGAACTCGCCGAGTCGTACCGCTCGGCCGGTCACGGGTTCGAGCTCGCCAACATCGCCGGTGGCTGGCGTTTCCAGACCGCACCGGACCAGACGCCGTACGTCGAGCGGTTCCTGTTGCACGATCAACGAGCCCGTCTGTCCGGTGCGGCACTCGAGACACTGGCGATCGTCGCGTACAAGCAGCCGATCTCGCGAGGACAGATCGCCTCGATTCGCGGTGTCGACCCCGACGGAGTGCTGCGGACGTTGCAGGCCAGGGGGTACATCGACGAGGTCGGCCGCGACAACGGTCCGGGTCAGGCGATCATGTACGGCACGACCGCGACGTTCCTCGAGAAGCTCGGGCTCGCGTCGCTCGACGACCTTCCGCCGATCGCCGAGTTCATTCCCGGTGCGGACGTGGTCGAGGCGCTCGAGGTCGGCTTGCGAGTCACGCCACTGATCGAGGTCTCGACCGCCGGGAACCCTGACGTGGCGGCCCCGGACACCGCGACACCAGACGCACCGTCGTCGTGACCGATCGACCGATCGAGCCCCCGTTGTGGGAGCAGATGGCGCAACGCAGTGCGGCGTTGCCGCAGGGCGAGCGTTTGCAGAAGGTGCTCGCCGCCACCGGTTTCGGCAGCCGCCGGGTGTGTGAAGACCTCATCGCGGCGGGCCGTGTGACGGTGAACGGTGAGGTCGCGATCCTGGGTCGCCGCGTCGACGTCGACCACGATCTCGTCGCGGTCGACGGCGCCCCGATCGGGGTGCGACCCGACTTCGTCTACTACCTGCTCAACAAGCCGGTCGGAGTCGTGACGACGTCGAGAGACACCCATGGGCGCCCCACGGTGGTCGATCTGGTTCCCCACGAGCCACGGGTCTTCTCGGTCGGACGCCTCGACGCCGACACCGAGGGTCTGTTGCTGTTGACGAACGATGGGGTGCTGGCCAACCGGATCGCGCATCCTTCGCACGGCATCGAGAAGGAGTACCTCGTGGAGGTGGGCGGCGGGCTCGTGTCGCCTGGATCGATCCGGACACTGCGAGACGGGGTGCTGCTGGACGATGGGCTGACTGCACCGGCCCGGGTGTCCCAGCCCGATCCCGGCGTGCTCAGGATCACGATCCACGAAGGTCGCAATCGGCAGGTTCGCCGCATGTGCGAGGCCGTCGGTCACCCAGTGCTGCGTCTGGTCCGCACCCGGATCGGCCCGCTGACCGACCGTTCGCTGCAGCCGGGTGCGTGGCGTGAGCTGACGACCGACGAATGGCGGTCGCTCACGGAGTCGGTCGCGGATGGCGCCTTGCCGCGCGTCGGCCGAGCCGACGAACAGGCAGCGCCCGATGTCGTGACGGATACGATCGATCGCCGTGAGTGACGCTTCGCCGCCGCGTCGAGCCAATGTGATCGGGCTCGGACTGATCGGCGGGTCGGTCGCGCTCGCACTTCGGGAGCAGGGTTGGCACGTGTCCGGCGAGGACATCGACGCGGCGACGGCGGCGGCGGCGCTCGATCGCAGTGTGGTCGACGTGCTGGGACTCGACGTCGCCGCCGAGGTGACGTTCGTCGCGGTGCCGGTCTTGACTGCCGCGGACCAGGTCAAGCGGGCACTCGCCGAGACGAAAGGCGCCGTCACCGACGTCGGCAGTGTCAAGGCGGCGATCTGCGCCGCCGCCAGCGATCCCCGGTTCGTTGGTGGCCATCCCATGGCGGGATCCGAACTCGACGGGCTCGACGGGGCGCAGGCGGACCTGTTCGAGGGGGCTGTCTGGGTGCTGACACCCGGCGTCGACAGCGACGACACGGTGTTCGCAAGGCTGGCGTCGGTGATCGCCGCACTCGGCGCCGAAGTGGTTGCGCTGAGCCCGGAACGTCACGATCAACTCGTCGCCGTCGTGAGCCACGTGCCCCATCTCACCGCTGCAACCCTGATGGGCCTCGCCAGCGATCGGGCCGAGGAGCACGCCGCACTGTTGCGCCTCGCGGCGGGCGGCTTTCGTGACATGACCCGCGTTGCGAGTGGGCGCCCGGGCATCTGGCTCGACATCTGCGCCGAGAACCGCACGGCGATCGTCGGGGCGCTCGACCAGCTGATCGACGGACTGGCCGACGTGCGCGACATCATCGACGCCGACGATCGCGAAGCGCTCCACGCTCGACTCGCGGCTGCCCGCACCGCACGCGCCAATCTGCCGACCCGAGTGGTTCACCCCGAGCAGCTGGCCGAGGTCCGTATCCCGATTCCCGACCGCGCCGGGGCGGCTGCCGAGCTCTTCACGTTGGCAGCAGAACTCAGCGTCAACATCGCCAGCTTCGAGGTCGTGCACGTTGCCGAGAGCACACGTGGTGTCGCAGTCGTACTCGTCGATCAGGCGATGGTCGAGCTCTTTCGCGGGGGGCTGCTCGCGCGAGGGTTCCGCCCGGCCGTGCAGCCGCTGTCGTGAGCGTCGTCGGCAACCCTGGCGACGAGGTGCACCGCGTCAGACGCTCCGACGGCCCGGTGATCGCCGAGGTGCACGTCCCGCCGTCCAAGAGCATCGTCAATCGTGCACTGATCTGCGCGGCGCTCGCCGACGGCGACAGCGAGATCATCGGGATCGCACCAGGTGACGACACGACGGCGATGATCGCCTGTCTGCAGCAGCTCGGATGCGGCATCGGGCTTCGCGTCGACGGCGACGACCGCATCGCCAGCGTGCTCGGCACCGGTGGAGCGCTCGTTCCCGGACCGATGACGTTGCACGCCGGCCTGGCGGGAACCACGTCGCGGTTCGTCACGGCGCTCTGTGCGCTCGGGACGGGCGAGTACACGATCGACGGACACCCACCGCTGCGCGAGCGCCCGATGGCGCCACTGCACGACTCGCTGATCGCACTCGGAGCCAGCGTGACGCCCGCTGACCGTGCGGGCCATCTTCCGGTCACCGTCGCCGGTCCGCTGCGCCGCGCCGATGCCGTCGTGATGCCTGGCGACGTGTCGAGCCAATATCTCACTGCGCTGATGCTGATCGCTCCGTACATCCCTGGTGGGCTCAAGCTGTGGCTCTCCTCGGGACTCGTGTCTCGTCCGTATCTCGAGATGACCAAGGCGGTGATGTCGGCGTTCGGTCACGACGGTGTCGAGCTTCGTGACCGTCATGTGATCGTCGAGCCGGGGGAGTACTGGCCGACCGAGTTCACCGTCGAGCCCGATGCGAGTTCTGCCAGTTATCCGCTGGCTGCCGCGGCGATGGTCGGCGGTGCGGTCAGCGTTCGTGGACTCGGCTCGGCATCGGTGCAGGGAGATGCCCGCTTCGTCGACGTCCTGGCCTCCATGGGCTGCCTCGTGACCCAGGCAAGCCACGACACGGTCGTGATGCGCCGCAGGGACACGCCGCTCCGCGGCGTCGAGGTGGACATGGCCGACATCTCCGATCTGGTGCCCACGCTCGCGGTCGTCGCGACCCAGGCCGTCACCCCGACGCGGATCACCGGCGTCGGCTTCATCCGGGCCAAGGAGAGCGATCGTCTCGGCGATCTCGCCGACGAGCTTCGCAGGACCGGTGCCCTCGTGACCGTCGAACCCGACGGTTTGTTGATCGAGCCCACCGATCTGCTGCACGGCGCACGTCTGTCGACGCATCACGACCATCGACTTGCGATGGCCTTCGGCTTGCTCGGCCTCGTCGTCGACGGTATCGAGATCGCCGAACCCTCCGTCGTGTCGAAGAGTTGGCCGAGTTACTGGGACGCGCTCGCCGCGATCCCGGCCCATCGCACGTGAACCCGCCAGCTGGTGAGGCCGAGCTCCGACGTGTCGCGGCGTTCGATGTCGACGGCACGTTGACCACGTCCGACTGCGTGGTGCCCTTCCTGCGCCGCACGGCTGGAACGCCGGCGCTGGTGGGCCGCCTGCTCGCCTCCCCGGTCGTGCTGGCC
>JBGSII010000070.1:0-2697 GCA_041742555.1 Ilumatobacteraceae bacterium | reverse complement strand
GCCCGCGACCTCGCCGTCGTCGGTCACGGCCATCGCAGCCCCCGGGTCGCGCGGCCCGGACCCTTCGATGTCGACGACGCGGGCGACCGCGATGCGGTGGCCGGCGTCACGCCAGCGTCGGATGTCGTCGAGCAGGTCTCGCATGGCCTCAGGTTTCGGCGATCACTCGGGTCAGTTCCTCCATGGCGGCCACCGAGTGGCCTTCCACGAAACGATCAACATAGGGCAGCGCCGCCGCCATTCCCCGTGCAAGGGGAGCGTAGCCAGGGGTGACCTTGAGCGGGTTCACCCAGATCAGGCGATGAGTCACCCGCTGAAGCCGCTCCATCTCGGCGCCGAGTTCTTCGGGATCGCCCCGATCCCAGCCGTCGGAGAGGATCACGACGATCGAGTTGCGCGCCAGGCCGCGGACGCCCCATTGATCGTTGAACTGGCGCAACCCGCTCCCCAGGCGGGTGCCGCCGCTCCAGTCGGCGACACGGTGTCCCGCCGCCCGCACGGCGATGTCGGGATCGCGGCACGTCAGTTCTCGCGTCACTCGCGTCAGGCGAGTCCCGAGCGTGAAGGCCTCGACCTTCTGCCTGCCGGCCACCGCGGCATGGACGAACCGCAGAAGTGCCCTCGCGTACGGCTCCATCGATCCGCTGACGTCGAGCACGAGTACGAGACGGCGAAGCCGGGGGGTCGGGGCGAGATGATGGCGCTCGATCGGCTCGCCGCCGGCGCGGATCGTCGAGCGGACCGTTCGGCGGATGTCGGGGGTGGCGGTGCGTCGTGAGGTCGGTCCGCGTCGCAGCGAGGCGCGAGGCGCCCCGATCAGCCGCAGATGGCTCATCAACTCCTGGGCCTGGTTGAGCTCGTCGATCGAGTAGTCGGCGAAGTCCTTGTGCCGAAGGATCTCGGTCGCCGAGAACCGGAGTTCGATCACGTCGTCGGTGGAATCGTCGCCGTCGCCGCTCTCGTCGCCGCGATCTTCGTCGCGATCTTCGTCGGTGTCGACGGCGATCGTGATCGTCAAGGGCTCCTCGATGGCGTCGTCATCGCCGTTCGAGCGTCGTCCTTCGAAGAACACGGCGAACGCTCGGTCGTACAGTGCGATGTCTTCCATTCGACGGACCAGCGTCGATCGGCCCACCCAGTAGGTCGTGTCGCGCGACCCCATTCCGGTTTCGCACAGGCCCGCGGCAAACGTGTGGGTGCAGCTCGTCGGGACGCTCATCCCGAGGCCGCGCAGGATCTGCGTGAACGCGACGGCGATCTCGGCAGGCGAGGTGGCGCCGGCGTGGTCCGGAGGCGAGACGGCGTCGAGTTGCGTCATGTGCCGTCGATGCTGAGCTGGCCGGGCACCTCGCGGTGGGCCTGCCCGGCCGCGATTGCCTGCTGCACCAGCTGGGTCATGCCGTGCTGCTCGACGCGCTGGCTGTCCTCGCGGTACTTGACGACCGTGCCGAGGGTGTTGGCGACCACCCGTTCGTCCAGTTCGGTCGCCCCGAGCCGCCCCAGAGCCGTCGCCCAGTCGATGGTCTCGGCGACACCTGGCGGCTTGTAGAGCGAGAGTGTGCGCAGCGTCTCGACAGCTCCGGCCACCTGTCGAGCGAGTTCGGCCTCGATGCCGGGCACACGAAGTTTCACGATCGCCACCTCGCGTTCGAATCCGGGGTGTTCGACCCAGTGGTACAGGCACCGGCGTTTGAGGGCGTCATGGACGTCGCGGGTTCGATTCGAGGTGAGGATGACGATCGGTGGCCGGTCGGCGCGAAACACGCCGACCTCGGGGACCGTCACCTGGAAGTCGGACAAGACCTCGAGGAGGTAGGCCTCGAACTCGTCGTCGGCGCGGTCGATCTCGTCGATCAGCAGCACGGGCGGTGGACCCTCCACGGGCTCGATGGCTCGCAGGAGCGCCCGCTTGATCAGGAATCGGTCGCCGTACAACTCGGCCTCGAGTTCGTCGGCGGATCGAGTGGTCGACTCGCCCGTCGCCTCGGTGGCGCGCAAGTGGAGCAGCTGACGGGCGTAGTCCCAGTCGTAGACCGCCTGCGACACGTCGATGCCCTCGTAGCACTGCAGGCGGATCAGCTGCCCGCCGGTGGCGGCTGCGAGCGTCTTGGCCAGCTCGGTCTTGCCCACGCCGGCTTCGCCCTCGAGCAGGAGCGGGCGGTGCAGCGTCATCGCGAGGAACACCGCCGTCGAGATCCCCTCGTCCGGGAGGTAGCCGTGGCGTGAGAGCGCTCCGGCGACGGTGTCTGGTGTCATCGAAACGACGCTACCGGAGGGCCCGGCGTGACATCTGCTTCGCCGCACCCGGGGTGATCGACGGCATCATGTGGGGGTGGTGGGTGGTGATTCCGCACAGCAGGGTGCTCCCGACCGGCTCGGACCGGCCGACGCGAGCTTCGAGATCGCGGTGCACACCTCAGGCATTCGTGCCGTCCAGGCTCGCGTCGACGACGGTCCGAGGATCGCGCTCGAACGTGAGCCACGCACCGGTGACTGGATCGGGCAGGTTCCGACGGGATCTCGCTACGCGGTGGCGGTGGACGGCGATCGCCTCGCTCTCGATCCACGGGCGACCGAGGTGTGGTTCCCGCCGGGCCACTCGCGCGATGCGAACAGGCGCAACGGGGGTGTCGACCCGGCGGACTTTCCGCGGGCGGTCGCCGCTCCGTGGCCGCAGCGTCGTCCGCAGCGCCGCAC
>JBGSII010000069.1:0-4839 GCA_041742555.1 Ilumatobacteraceae bacterium | reverse complement strand
TGCTGCTCGCCGAGGTCCAACCACGCGCCACCGAAGCTGAAGTCCGGACGATCGCTGCGCATCGTCAGGCCGAGCACCTCGGTGTAGAACTCGATGCTTTCGTCCGCATTGCGCACGTTGATCGACACGTGGTGAACGCCGAGCGGCGTGACAGCCGCGCTCACGACGTCATCCCCTCGAGGCCGACGAGCCCGCGGGCGAGTTCGATCTCACCCATGTGGCGCAGCCCGTGCTGGTACAGCCAACACTCGAACGCGTCGAGCACCGTGATGCCCTCCGGCCCGGCGCATCGGGCGCTGTAGGTGGACGCGATCATCGGCGGATACGGCCTGGTGATCAGCACCCGGCGGAGGTCGGCGGGATCCATCGACGCGAGGTGGGCTTCGGTCCGATCGAACACGGCGCGCTGATACTCCTTGTACGCGTCGTAGTTGCCGATGCGCTGCGTCACCATCTCGTCGACCGTTCTGTGCTTGCCGTGGTCGGGGATCGTCAGCTGCACCCGCTCCTGCCATTCGTCGTTCCAGATGGGTGGCTCGCCCGTGATCATCATGAACGACCCGTCGTGGACGTTCACGTAGTGGAACAGCGAGAATGCGATCGGCAGCACACCCTCACGCTCGAAGTGGTTGACGTGCTCCAGGTCCATCGTGTCGACGGCCTGGTAGTACAGCGAGTGCATGGTGCGCATCCGCCGGTACAGCGAGTCCTGGATCGGGTCGGCCAGCGGCTCGCCGGCGTTCAGTTCGAGATCGATGTCGGCCATCATTCCCCTTCGGTCGAGATGCGCGACAGACGGCACGTGAAGCCGACGTACTGCCACATCAGATCGTCACCGTCACGCCAACGCTTCACCTCGATCGGGAGTCCGACCGGTCTGAGCACGTGGACGCCCTCTTCGAACGTCGCGACCACGGTGATCGGCGTCTGCTTGTCGAACTCGGCGACGTCGTTGACCCCGTGTTCTGCGGTGCCGTCGCAGCGCATGTCGTGGATGATCCCGCCCGCGGTGATCGTCACGCGGTCGCCGCACTGTTCGATGCGTTGGATCGCGCCGAGGATCCGATGTTCGTGGATCTGGGCGCCATCCACCTGGACCTCGACGACTTTCCACATCCCACGCATGTCAGGTGCCCCGTCGACGATGGGATCGGTGCAGCCGGCGAGCACGGGCTCGGGGAACTCCCCGCTCCAGCCGCCCGGTGGCGTGTGGGTGACCGGGATGTCGGCGACGTTCACCCGATCAGTCTGTCATCCTGGCGCCGGTCGGACGGCGTCGAGCAGCATGCGCCGCTCGGCGGTCGCCAGCACCCGGCGCGCGGCCGTGACGGCATCGGGATCGACCGAGATCGACGTGATGCCGAAGCGCACCAGGTGTTCAGCGAACGCCGGGTTGCGCGACGGGGCCAGCCCGCACAGCGAGGAGGTGATCCCGACCTCGCGGCAGGCAGCAACGATGTGTTCGATCGCCCACAGAACTGCCGCATCGCTTTCGTCGAAGAGTTCGGCGAGCACCTCGGAGTCGCGGTCGACGCCGAGCATCAGCTGGGTCAGGTCGTTGCTGCCGATCGACACGCCCTGGATGCCCAGCGCTGCATAATCCGGGATCCGGGCGATCACCGACGGGACCTCGGCCATCACCCACGTGACGAGTCCCCGCTGGTGGCCGAGCCGGCTGGCGTGGATCGCTTCGAGGCAGGCCTCCAACTCCCAGGTGGTCCTGACGAACGGGATCATCACCTGCAGGTTCGGGAACTCGTCGCGGACCCGCCCGAGCGTCTCGAGCTCGAGCGCAAACGTCTCGGGATCCTTGATGTAGCGATAGCAGCCCCGGTAGCCGATCATCGGGTTCTGCTCGACGGGCTCGAACTGCTCGCCGCCGGTGAGGCCCCGGAACTCGTTCGACCGGAAGTCCATCGTCCGGTAGACCACCGGGCGGTTTCCGAACGCGCCGGCGATCTGTCCGAGCTGTGCGGACATCCGGCTGATGAACTCGTCGCTACGGCCGTCCGCGATCAGCGCTCGCGGGTGGCGACCGTTGAGCGCGTCGACCACCATGAACTCGCCGCGCAGCAGGCCGACGCCGTCCACATCGAGAGCGGCCACCTCGGCGGCGCGGTCCGCCATCGCCAAGTTGACGTACAGCTTGGTCGCGGTCACCTCCGACACGGCCGCAGATGCCGGCGCGGCGCGTTCGACCCCGTGGCCGATCACGGCGGGGAGGTGGGTCTCACGAGCCCCGGCGAACACCTGGCCTGCTGCGGCGTCGACGGTGATCAGGTCACCGTTGCGAACGGTGGTCGTCGCAGTGCGGGTCCCGACGATCGCCGGGAGGCCGAGCTCGCGGCTCACGATCGCCGCATGGCACGTGCTGCCCCCGGCGTCGGTGACGAGCGCTGCGGCTCTCCGCATGATCGGAACCCAGTCGGGCGAGGTCATCTCCGCGACCAGAACCTCACCGTCGGCGAGCAGGTGCCCATCGGCAGGTGATGTGAGGATGCGCGCGCGACCCGACGCGCTTCGATCACCGACGCCGAGCCCTTGCAGGATCGGCGCTTCGGAGATCCCCACCGTCGACGGCTCGAGTGTCGTCAACGGTCGGGACTGCACGACGAACAGCTCATCGCCGACGAACGCCCACTCGATGTCCTGGGGGCTGGCGTAGTGACGTTCGATGTCGAGTCCGAGGTGGGCCACTCGGATCACCTCGTCGTCGGACAGGACGCGACGCCACCCATCGCTGGCGTCCAGGTCCTCGAGCAGGTCGCCGTCTGGCCCGGTCGTGATCCGGACCGACTGACATCCGATCCGGACATCGCGCAGCATCTCGGTTGCCCGGTCGACGTGGTAGGTGTCGGGCTCGACCCGACCGGACACGACGACTTCGCCGAGTCCGAACGCCGCCTCGATCATGATCTGACCGCGCTCGGCCGGGTCGACCGTGAACATCACTCCCGATCGATCCGACGCAACCATCTGTTGGATCACCACGGCGATCGCGGGTTCGTCGAACAGCTTGCGGTCGACGCGGTACGACGCAACCCGTTCACCGAACAGCGACGCCCAGCAGTCGGAGATGCGTGCGAGGAGATCGGGCCCGCGCACGTTGGTGAACGTCTCGTTCATGCCGGCGAACGACGTGTCGGTCGAGTCCTCTGCCGTCGCCGAGGAACGCACGGCCACCCACACGTCGGGCCCCAGCGCTGCCAGACGCGTCATCACCTCGTCGGCGAACTCGGGAGCGAAGGGCGCCGAACGCACCGACTCGCGAAGCCGCGCAACCTCGGCGGCGAGTTCTTCCGGCGTCAACGACCCCGCCAGTCGGGCACACTGTGCGAGCTGCTCGCGCAGGCCCGCATGTTCCATCGCATCGAGATAGGCATCGGCGGTCACGACGAAACCTGGCGGGACCGGAAGGCCGGCGGCGATCATCTCGCCGAGGTTCGCTCCCTTGCCGCCCACGAGCGCGACGTCCTCCAAGCCGACGTCGGACAGGTCGACGAGTTGGCGAACTGTGGTTGCGTGCGTCACGGCCATCTCCCTTCGGACAGGCCGCGGGATCATCCGGCGACCCGAGTTCATCGTCCCGTCGGACTCGAACGGAGACAAGTGCCGAATGGCCTCTTGCATGCCGGTCCACGCAACACCGGTGGGGTTGCAGGCCGTCAGAGGCCGTCGAGGTCGTAGATGCGACGCGCGGGTTCGTCGGCCGGGTCGATCTCGAGGTCCTTCAGCAAGCCGTGCCGGAGGTCGTAGGCCCAGCCGTGGACGTGCTCGCGCATCGTGGTTCCCCAACGACGTTGGACGAACGACGTCGAACACAGGCGGTAGACCTGCTCGCGCACGTTCAGCTCGACGAGCCGCTGGTGACGCAATTCGGGATCGTCGATGGCGTCGAGTTCATCGTGGTAGATCCGATACACGTCCTTGATCGTGCGCAGCCACTTGTCGATCAATCCGTGGTACGACCCGTCGACCGCGGCGGCGACACCGCCGCACCCGTAGTGGCCACAGACGATGACGTGTTCGACCCCGAGTACCTCGACGGCAAACTGCAGCACCGACATCAGATTCATGTCGGTGTGGACGACGAGGTTGGCGATGTTGCGGTGGATGAACATCTCGCCGCTGCGGACACCGACCATCTCGTTGGCGTTCACCCGGCTGTCGGAACACCCGATGAACAGGTACTGCGGATGCTGCCCTGCGGCCAGGCGTTCGAAGTGCTCCGGATCCTTCGCCAGCTCACCCGCAACCCATCGTCGATTGTTGTCGAACAGCTGCTCGTAACTCGGCGTGGGCATCTCGAGAGCCTGCCACAGGTGCTCCTGGAAACCCACGACGTGTCATAGGAAGTTGGGTTCACGTAACACCGTTCCTAGCATCGGTGTATGCCCCCACGACCTGCTGCGGATGTCACCTCAGTGGAAGCGGCCGTCGAACACGGAACCTGGACCTTCCTCACCAACCACAGCCATGTGCTGATCTGCCTGACCCGCGACCCCCAGCTACGGCTGCGCGATCTCGCCGAACAGGTCGGCATCACCGAGCGTGCGGTGCAGGGCATCGTCAACGACCTCGAGGCCGCCGGCTGCCTCCGCCGGCACCGAGAGGGTCGTCGGAACAGGTACGAGGTCGTCGCCGATCGGCCGATGCGACACCGAGTCGAACGCCAGCACGTCGTCGGAGACCTGCTCCGCGCGATGGCGCCGACCGAGAACTGATCGGTTGGGAGCCTCGCCGGCGTCAGGACGCGGGCGGGGGTGGCGGTGTCGTCGCGGGCGGCGGTGGCGGCGGGGTCATGCCCGGGGCGGCTGGCGGTGTCGTCGCAGGTGGCGG
>JBGSII010000068.1:0-1914 GCA_041742555.1 Ilumatobacteraceae bacterium | reverse complement strand
GACCAGCACCTCGCCCGCCTCCGGTCGTCGGCCGCTGCGCTCGGCCGACCGGTCGATCTCGTCCCGGCCGTGCAACGTGCCGAGGCGCTGGCCGCGGCGTTCGTCGCTCAGGAGTCGGCTCCGCAACGGGTCCTCATCGCGCAGGCCGACATCGCCGCGCCCACGTTGGCCGATGCGCTGCGTCGCGCCGGCCACGACGTGATGGTGGTCGTCGCGTATCGGACCATCGCCGTCGAACCCGATCGAGTGTCGGTCGACGGAGCCGATGCGGTGCTCTTCGCGAGCGGTTCGGCCGTCGAGAGTTGGTACCGCGCCCTCGGAACCACGACACCACCCGTCGTCGTCGCCATCGGTCCGATCACGGCGGCGGTTGCCGAGCAGTTCGGACTCAAGGTCTCGGCGGTGGCGGCCGATCATTCTCTCGAAGGACTCGTGACCGAACTCGAACGTGTGTGCCGATGTCAGATCGGCGATTCATGAGCGGTCACCCTGTCCCGAATGGCCGCAGACCTGACAGAATTGGGTCAGGTTGCGAGATGGGACGCGAGATGAGACGCGAGGTGAGGAGCGAGGTGAGCAGACGCAGCGGGCGCGGGCGTGTCGTGGGCACCCTGTGTGGCGTGCTCTGCGGTGGCCTCGTCCTCGGCGCCAACGCGGTCGATGCGCGCCCGATCGTCGTGCTCGACCAAGCGGTCCTCGACGACTCGGGTGGCGTGTTGACAACGGAGGCCCAGGCGCCAGGGTCCCGAACGACGATCTCCGGCGACGGCCGATTCGTTGCCTACGAGGCTGCACCGCCCGCGGGTGACCAATCCGATGCTCGGACGAGCACGATCTATCTCACCGATCGGGAGGCGGCGACGACCACCGAGGTCACCGTCGTTCCGGCGGGTCTGCGCCCCGGCAACTCGATCCACCCGGTCCTGTCCGGTGACGGCTGCAGCATCGTCGTGGTGACCGAGCTCGCCCTCGACGTGTTCCGCGACGACGACACCGGACTTCGGTGGGATGTGTACAAGCAGCGCCTCGGGCACTGTGGTGGGACCCCGGGCGACTGGGAGCTCGTCTCGAGCCAGACCGGTTCGTCGGTGATCGCGCGAGATGACGTCGACATCGCCGATCCCCCAGCGGTGTCCCGGGCCGGCAACGTGATCGCCTACACCCATCCGGCCTCGGAGTTGCTCGACGGCGACGGAATCACCACGGTGACGCTCGTCGATCTCGGTCAACCGACTGGCAGCCCCGGCCGATCCCAACCGGTCGCCGGCATGCCCATCGTCTCCCCCGACACTCAGTACGTCCACGCCGGCATCGACCAGCCTGCGATCTCGGGTGACGGACGGTTCGTTGCGTACCGGTCCGATGCCGCATCCACCGACGCGGTTCCCGGCTGGGGCTACGGCCCCGACGACGGTGGCCCAGCGACACCGCAGATCTTCGTGTGGGACCGACTTCAGGCCGACCCGTTCGGGGCGGTGACGCTGGCGTCGACCCGCGTCGACGGGGTACCGACGCTCACGGGAGCGTCGGCGCCGCGGCTGTCTCGTGACGGTCGGGTCGTCGTCTTCACGAGCAGCGACCTCGGCCTGGCCCCGGCGGTGTTCCCGCCGTGTGGCACCGACTGCCCGACACAGGTGTATCACCTCGACCGGGATCCTGATCTCAACGGTCGCTACGACGAGCCCGACCGCACGGTGATGACCCTCGTGAGCAGCGAACCGGGCACCGAACCAACGGTCGCCGGAACGGCGCCCTCGTCGCAGCCGACGCTGAGTGCCGACGGCCAGCTCGTCGCGTTCATCACCAAGGCGACCAACCTGCAGGTCATCAAGGCTGCCGGTGGCGGCGCCGCAACCGACGGCGACCTGCTGATCGCCGATGTCGCTCGCAACACGCTGCGCCGGGTGACGACGA
>JBGSII010000067.1:0-19421 GCA_041742555.1 Ilumatobacteraceae bacterium | reverse complement strand
GTGTGCCCATTCGCACAGAACAAGTCTTGCAGAGCGCCGCCAGCCATGGCGTCCCTCTGGCAGCGATCGACACCACCGTCGACGAGCAAGAAGTGTCTGCCGAGTGGGCGATTACCGAGCACTCGGCTTGGGCCGAAGTCGGTCTGTTGTCGATCAATTCTGAGCGGATTACCGAGTGGTGTTATCGGGTGTCGCGGACTGCACGCTCGACTGTCTCGGCGGCGAGGCGAGCGGCGCGCTCGATCGGGATTTCGAGGACATCGAAGAACTCGAAGAGCGCCGAGGAGGACACCACGAGCAGTGTCGTGTCTACAATGTCGTCGACACGTTCATCGTCGAGCCCCGGTACCTCGCGCAGCAGAAGGGCGCGGGTGACGTCGCGGAAGAACGGTATGCGGGCGCGTCGGATCGCTGCGCCGCCTGGGCTTGTGTGTTGGGCGCGGATCAGTGCCTCCTGGTCGAGTAGGGCTCGCCAAGCTTCTTCGAGCCAGGCTTGGAGGTCGACCAGGTCGAACTTGGCGGCGGGCAGGTTCGATGCTGCGACGCTGTCGCCGACTGCTGCAACGGCGTCCACGAGGTGCTGTCGTGAGGGAAAGTACCGATAGAGCGTCCGCAACGAGACTCCCGACGCGGCTGCCACTTCGGGCATCGTGAAGTCGCAGTCTCCGCTCGCTCCGACCAGTTCGACGACGGCGTCGAGGATCCGAACGCGGGTCCGCTCAGTGTTCTCGGCGCGGATGCTGCGCTGTGGGGATGGCGAGGCGAGCTCGGACGCTTGAGAATTCATGGCGCGAGCCTACTTGACATGGTCGTGTCATAGTGGCATTGTCATGCCATGTTGGAAGTATCTGTCCGCGTCATCATCCGACGACCGCTCGAGGAGGTGCAGGCACAGTTCGCGGATGTCGCCTATCACGAACACAACGGACATCACCGTGGCGTGAGCTTCCACGTGTTGTCGGAGTCCTCTCAGTCGTGCTCGTATTCCCAGGAGTCACGAGTCGGTCCGTTGCGACTCCGTCAGCAGTTCGAACTCGACAAGAGCGTTTCAGGTCATCAGGTGAACGTGTTGACTTCCGGGGCGTTCTCGCCTGGCTCGATCACGTTCGACGTCGTTGCCGACGGTCCCGATGGGGCCGAGGTCACCGCGACGTTGTGCTCGACTCGCCCTGGGCTCACGCAACTGGCGGCGCCGCTACTGCGACGTCCGCTGGCACGTGCCCTCACCCGGAGCCTCCAGGAGGACCGAGACGATCTGGAGTCCGGACGATATGCGGCGAGACTCGGAGCTACATGACGGGTCGCATGTGGTGACGCACTACGACACTCTCGGCGTCACTCGCGATGGATCCGACGCGGAACTCCGGACGGCCTACCGCACTCGAGCGAGGCAGCTCCACCCCGACCTCCGTGGAGACCGAAATCCTGCGGAGCGGATCGACGACGACCGTGCGATGCAGCGCCTCAACGATGCGTGTCATGTGCTCTCCGACCCCGATCGCCGCCGCCGCTACGACCGGTCGCTCGACGAGCTCCGAGTCACTGTCCGCCATGTCGAGCCTGCCACCGACAAACCACCGGTGCACGTCGACGAATCGACCGGGCCAGGCCGCGCCGTCCCCGTCATGGCCCTCCTCGGCGCCGTGTTCGCCTGCACGACCGTGGTCGCGTTCGTCTTCCTCCACGACACGTCGGGCCAAACCCCGATCAAGGGAATGAACGCCGTCACGACTGGCGACTGCGTCACGGTCCGCGGCGGGCACATCAGCGAGATTGTCCCATGCGACTCACCCAATGACGGCCAAGTCGCCTCCGAGATCCCTCGCGGTCAACCATGCGCCGCCACACAACGGCTCGTCGATGGTCCAATCGGCGGGTCGACCTTCGTCTGCTTGGACACCGCGGGGCGCCCATGAAACCAGGCTGAGCACACCGAACTCTTCACCCGGCGATATTCCCGCGCGCGCTGCTTGGATTGATATGGACGTGATCGACACACACGCTTGCTACGACCTCGCTCACTGCTTCCTTGGGATCATCGGTGATTCTGCGTGCCGAAGTGTGCGGGCCTGCCCGTGAACGTCTGTGTTCCACGGTCCGTTGGATACGCCTGGGCGTCTCCGGTTTCGTCTCTGCGACACTGATGCGTATGGCAGGGAGTATCGAGCCGGCAGGCCTCGTCGAGTACTACCGCAGCCGCGACGAGTCGTTGCGGCTGAGTCGGGGCGAGGGGCTGGTGGAGTTCGAGCGCACGCAGCATCTGATCCGTCAGATGATTCCACCGACGAGTCGTGTTGTTGATGTGGGTGGCGGAGATGGAGTGCACGCTCGTTGGCTTGTGGCTGACGGCCACGAGGTTGTCACTGTCGATCTGGTTCCTGAGCACATCGAGAGAGCACGTCGAAGCGGTCTGTCTGCTCAGGTCGGAGACGCTCGATCACTACCGTTCATCGATTCATCGTTCGACGTTGCGCTGCTGCTGGGTCCGCTCTACCACTTGCGCGATGCCGGCGACCGCAGGATGGCACTCAGCGAGGCGAAGCGAGTCTTGCGGCCCGGCGGGCTCTTCGTCGGGGCTGCGATCAATCGGACTGCGGTACTGGTCGACGCGCTCAGGAAGGGTTCGATTGCCGACCCTGGAGTTTGTGCGGTTCTCGAGAGGATCGCGCTCATCGGCCACGATGACACGGGGACCGGGTCGGGTGCGATGTACTTCCACCGATCCGAGGACTTCCTCGCCGAGGTCGCCGGTGCCGGATTCACTGACGTCCGACTCAGGGGTGTCGAAGGCCCCGCGTGGGCACTGATCCCTCCGGATTGCACCGCCGACCATCCGCTCGTCGAGCAGGCACGATTCGTAGCGGAACTGACCGACGAGATCGACAGCGGCGCGGCAAGCAGCTCACACGTGCTGGCATTCGGGACCGCAGACTGAGTTCGCACCACGGTCCACCTCGTGTCACTGACCGCCTGCGCAACGGACCTGAATATCGGGTGCGCTGCTTGGGCCGAAGCCGCACGCGACCTAAAGCATCTAGGTCGGGATTACGGGCGGCACTATCGAGCGTCTTCCAGCCCCTCGACCAGGTGCCGCTCTTGCGTCGAGTGCAAATACCCGGTCAGTATGGATACCTTCGCTAGGAGGACTTGATGGCTGTACCGACCGGGCTGAACCACGTCGCCATGAGCGTTCTTCCCGGCACCCTGACCGACGAGTGGCGGGCGGAACTGCTCGAGTTCTACGGCGTGCTCCTCGGCTGGCGCGAAATCGAATCTCTCCGTCTTCCCGATCGCCTCACGATCTCGGTTGGGCAACACACGTATGTGAATCTGCGTGAGCGTGCCGACCCGATGACGTGCTCGGGCTACGAGCACCTCGGCATTGTCGTTGCATCAAGCGACGAAGCTCAAGAGATCTGGAACCGACTGAAGGCGCACCCGTTCGATGTACGCCTTGAGCCACTCAAGACCGATGACCGAGGATTTCAAAATTTTCGATTCCGCTACCTGCTGCCACTGGCGATCGAGGTTCAGTCGTTTCCGTAGTCCACGAACGCCAGGCGAGAGCAGACGCCAAACTGTCGATCTGCTCGGCCCGAGCAGGGGTCCGACGTCGGCCCGAACGACCTCACCGCGCACGAGCCACCACTCGGCTCCGGAGCAGCCCAGCGAAGTCTGGGATTATCGGGTGCTCGGCTTGGGCCGTGGTGTGGCACGCGTTGGCCGGCCTGGCCCGGTTTATCGAGCGCTGGTTATCGAGTGCCTTTCAGTCCGGTGGAGTGCGTTTTGCGTCGGGGTTCGCGCGCCGACTGACCGCACGTCACCTCTCGGCGGCGTGCGGTCAGTTGGCGTTTCGGTAGTGGTCAGCGACAGTTGATTGTGGGGTTCCAGGCGCTGAGTTCGCCGGCAGGGTTGTGGCGGTATACCCATGCGTGCAGGTCGTAGTGGATCGGCATGCCGGGCTCGTGTCCTTCCATCGGTCCGTCGAAGGGGTGGCCCATGAGGGTGGGTCGGTCGGCGTCGGTGGTGAGGTCCTGGTCGGCGTCGGCCACGAAGTACTCGACGGCGTCGAGTCGGTAGCGGCCGTTGCCGGTCTTGTTGTAGATGAGGATCTCAGGACTCGTCGGATCGACCTTGGCGTCGCCGGCGAGGTCGGGGTTGACGAAGTGGTATCCCATCGTGCCGACGCCGGGAAGCTCGGCGCATGAGTCCGTCGGGACGTACCCGGCAGCGATGGCGGTGTCGACGTCGCGGAACTGGCTGGTGGCGTCTCGGATGACAGTGCGTTGAGCTCGGGTGAGTTCGCCGGCGTCACTGCGGTGGGCGCCGGCGGCGCCGGCTGGGACCGCAGCGGAGATGAGCGCCATGGTGAGCAGGGCGGTGATTCTGGTGGTGAACATGGTGAGCCTTTCGGGTTTGTTGGTTGGTGTTTGTGGGTCGTGACTCGGATGACCGAGTCGGGTGTGATGAGATGAAGACGCCTTCAGGGCGCCCCGAGGTCATGGCCCGGGCGGGTCAGGACCGTCCTGCCGTGTTTGCCGCACCCGCGGCGTCGACCGGCGTCGGATTCGCCGGAGCGATCTCGACGATGTAGTCGGTCGTCAGGAAGCGGTGCCGGAGTGCGGGTGGGAGTCCGTCGAACGGTGAGCTCTGGCTGAGGTGGCACGCGATTGCTCGTTCTCTGGTGGCGAGCACGACTGATGTGTCGATCTCGATGAGTTCGTGGTCGGGGCGGCCGAGGGCGTCGTCGCCGATGGTGAGGTGCTCGCGACCGGGTCCGGCGGTGCGCATGGCGGCCGCCCACTGCCGCATGAGGCTGCGGGCGAGGCATGAGTGCACGAGTCGCACCGGCCGGTTCTGCCGAGCGACGGCTTCGGTCACTGCGTCTCGGAGCTGGCAGTGGTCGCGGTGGCCGTCGCTGCCATCGAGGGTGAGCACGACGTCAGGCTGGATCGCTGCGAGTCGGGCGTCGAGGTCGAGTGCCACGAGGGCGAGGGGTGCGCTGATCAGCGCACCCTCGGGTGCCGGCCCGGAGAATCCGGAGTCGACATAGTCGAGGATGATCACCTCGTCGACTCCGAGCACGACGCCGGCCTGGCAGAGTTCGGCCTCGCGGACCAGGCCGAGCGGCCAACTGTCGGTCACTGGATCGGGTCGACGCTCGCCGGATTCACCGAGCGTGGCGCAGATCACCGTGACGTGCGCTCCCGCAGCGGATGCAAGGGCGATCAACGAGCCGCATCCGAAGGTCTCGTCGTCGGGGTGGGCGACGACGACAACCAGACGCTCACCGTGTCCCGCGACCGTCGATCTGCTGGTCATGGCCCGACGGCGAGGTCGATCTCGCCCATCGAGATGATCATGTCGAGCAACGCCTGACCGGGCGCTTCGATCGCCGGAACGTCGATGACGTCGCGCAGCATCTGGAACGCCCGATCGACGTTCGATCCGGTGATCGTCGGACTGTGACACGACGCGATCGTCGTGATTCCCATGGTCGCGACCCGATCGACGACTGAGCGGTAGATCGACTTGTCGACCATCGACAGCCAGGGGCTGATCAGCTGAGCGTTCAGATAACAGGCGCCGATCCACTCGTCCTCGGCGAGCTCGCTCACGTCGGTCAACGCATGCGGGACGTTGGTGGCGAAACAGTCGCTCGCCCAGTACACGCCGGTCGCGCTGTCGAGCAGGCCTCGGGTGGTGGGCGAGTCGAACAACGGTGGGCGGACGGTGGCGTACGTGCGGCCGTTGGCTTCGAAGGTGTCGTCGGGCTCGAGCCAGCGCATCCGGTTCGGTGCGATGTCGGGCAGGTTGCCGAGCCGTTCCCACTGGAACCACGAGGTGAGCAGCGTGGCGTTGGGGCACGCCTCCATGATCGGGCCGAGGTTTCCGTAGTGGTCGACGTCGTCGTGGCTCAGGAAGACCCAACGAACGTCGTCGGGGTCGACGATCGACCACATGTCGGCGAGGTACTGCTCACGCAGAGCGGGGACGCCGGTGTCGACGATGATCGGTTCGCTGCCGCGGATGACCATGGCGTTGAGGTGCACGGCCACACCGTCACCCTGGGTCGCCTGCACCACGAAGGTGTCAGGGGCGATCTCGATAGGTGGCTGGGTCGAGGGGACGGTTGCCGGTTGTGGTGTCTCGGTGATTGTCATGTTCGTTCCTTTCGTTTGTCGGCGGCCCGGTGGCCGTCGGTGTGATCGATCGTGACGATCGCTCGCCCGGCGGGGAATCCCGTGACACGGTGAACCTGCGCGCCCCGATTCGTGGGCTGTCGGCGCCCCCCAGGAATCTGGGATGGCGGGAGGGGCGGAATCGGAGCAGACTTCGTCGTGTGTCATCGCAATTGACGATCGAACGTGTGCGCCGCGACGTCGAGGTGATCTCGCGCGCAGGACTGGAACTGGCCGACTTCTTCTCCGAGATCGACGAGTCGCTGCGACGCGCGGTGCCGTACCGGGCGATGTGCGCGGCACTGGTCGACCCGGCGACGCGGCTGTGCACCGGTACGTACAAGCTCGGCGAGCTGCATCCCGACGCCGTCGCAGACGCACTCTGGGGAGCTTTCGAGTACGGCGAGGTCAACCCCACCGGCTTCGGCGTGCTCGCCGATCGGGTCTCCCCGGCCACGGCGACTCGCCTCGAACGTGTCGACGTCGATGCCGCGTTGCTCCGCCACCGCGAGTTCCTGGGGCCCACCTACGGGTTCACGGACGAAGCGCGTGTTGCCGCCGTCGCCAATGGGCGGACATGGGGAGGTGTGGCGCTGCACCGGCGGACCGGCGACCCGGACTTCAACGAAGAGGAGGTCTCACTGCTCGCGTCGCTCGCCCCCTGGTTGGCAGTCGGGATCCGGGGCGGCATCCTGACGCGGCGGACCGGGGCCCATCCCGGACCCGACCTCGGCCCGGCCGTACTGATCGTCGACGCTGACGGCACAATCATGCAGCGCAACACTTCCGCCGACGCCTGGCTCGACGAACTCGACGCCGCAGGGCTCGACGCCGGAGCAGCCAGTTCGGTCGCATCACTCGTCGCACAGGCCAAGCGGTTCACTCGCGGAGAGGTGAGCGTTCAGCCGAGCATGCGGGTACGGACACGCTCGGGCCGGTGGCTGGTCCTGAACGCCTCGGCGTTGCAGGGCAGCGCCGACGGTGCCGGCCAGGTCGTCGTGACGATCGAAGAGGCCCGCCCGCCCGAGATCGTCGCACTGGTGGTGGCCGCCTACGAACTCACTCCTCGCGAACGAGACGTGGCCCGCTACGTGCTCCAGGGAGTCGACACCAAGGAGATCGCCGCCACCCTGCACATGTCGGTCTACACCGTGCAAGACCACCTCAAGTCGATCTTCGAGAAGGCCGGTGTACGCAGTCGGCGCGAACTGATCTCTGCCGTGTTCTTCGAGCAGTACGTACCCCGCATGGGCACCGACGTCAACGTGTCCGGTTGGTTCGCAGGCTGAGAACCCCCACCCATCTCGGGCAGGTGGTCGAGACGAACTCTCGGACTTCGGTAGAGGCGGGCTACAGGTAGTCCGCAATGATCATCGAGAAATCCGCGTCGTCGCCGGCCCTGCCGGAGATCGGTACGCACCGGGCTTCGTCCGTTCCTTACGTGGCCCCGTTACGACGAGTCGGCAGATGTACTCCTTGAACCAGGCTGCAGGCCTGCCCGACAGATGGAACCGCCTCGGGGTATTGGCGCGCAGGACGGGACCTCCGAGCGTGCCGCCAACGGGCCGGTGTTATCGGGTGCATGAGTTGGGCCGCAGTCGCACACGGCCCAGACAACGGGAGTCGAGATTATGAGCGGCGCTATCGAGCGGTCGCGGCCCGGCGGGTCAGTACAGCGTTGTCGTTGTGTCTGCGGGTCAGATCGGGCACCGGCGCTCAGAGATGGGCCCGTATGGTGAGCGAATGCCAGCGACGCTCCGATCGATCTTGCTTTTCGCGCTCGCTGCTGTCGCCGAGATCGGTGGAGCGTGGCTCATCTGGCAAGGCGTCCGCGAGCACCGCGGCGTGGCGTGGGTGGGAGCCGGGATCGTGGCACTCGCCGCGTACGGGTTCATTGCGACGATGCAGCCCGATGCAAACTTCGGTCGGATCTTGGCCGCGTATGGCGGAATCTTCGTGGCTGGTTCGCTGGCGTGGGGCCGACTGGTCGACGGGTTCAAGCCGGACCGCTTCGATCTCGCGGGAGCAGGTATCTGCCTGATTGGAGTCGCGGTCATCATGTACGCGCCACGCTGACCAAAGTTCTGCTTGACCTTCGTGTTGGCACGAAGGTTTATCGTGAACAGCGATGACGACTGGCCTGAAGATCAAGGACGTTGCCGACGCGAGCGGCTTCAGCGCGAACACGCTTCGGTACTACGAACAGATTGGGCTGCTCCCCGAGTCGGCGCGCACATCCGCCGGCTACCGGGTCTACGACCAACGCACACTCGATCGTCTCGCGTTCATCTCCCGCGCCAAGCAGCTGGGCTGCACCCTGGAGGAGATCACCGGACTGACGACCGCCTGGGACGGCGGCCAGTGCGGCCCGATCCAAGATCAACTCCGTCAACTCGTGTCGGACAAGATCGCGGCAGCACAGCAGCAACTCGCGGAACTGATGACCTTCACCAGTGAGCTACAGCACGCCGCGATCGTCCTTGAGCGTCACCGACCGGATGGGCCGTGCGATGACGGGTGTGGCTGCGTGACCGATCCCGATGACACGACCAACACGGACGCGTCGATCCAAGCTGTCAGCCTCTCGCCGAAACCTGCCCCGTGCGATGAGGAGCCCGCGATCGCGTGCACGCTGTCGGCCGGGTCGATGAAGGGCCGCCTCGATGACTGGCAGGCGTTGCTGACTCACGTCGAGCGACGCGAACGAATCGATGAAGGAGTCCGATCTGTGTTCGCCGCCTCGGTGCCGATTGACGACCTGATCGGACTGGTTGCAGCAGAACAGGACTGTTGCCAATTCTTCCGATTCAACATCACCGTCGATACCCGCGGGATCGCTCTTGAAGTCCGAGCGCCACAAGAGGCACTGCCGATTGTCGAGTCGATGTTCGGCGTGCCCGCATGAGCACCAAGAAGGAGGGTGCAACCGTCGTCGGAGTTGGAGTCGCCGCATGCGCGGCCTGTTGCGCCGGCCCAATTCTCGGTGTGCTGGCAGCAATCGGGTTGGGGACCGCCGCCGGGTTCTTACTCGTCGGCACCGTCGCACTCATCGTCGGTGCCGCGGTGATCGCGCTCGTCGTGCTTCGTCGCCGTCGCCGCACAATTGAGTGCACCCCAATTGCGGCCAAGCCCGCACTCGTCGAGTTCTCCCGCACGCGAAACCAACAGGCGGCCGACAACTGAGCCACCACGCCCCATACAGATCTGTCAACGACGCCTCGGAAACGCGCTCGGTGCTGAGTTTTCCCGGGCGCGCGGCTTGGGCCGTTCCCCGAGTGACGTAGACGATCATCACGACGTGATCCTGTTGAGCGATACCGAGCGCTCGAACGCTCAGCCCTGTGGCGTGGTTCGGGTCATCGGGCCTCAACACCCCGCGTCCGCCCGGCACGTCTGGCGCCGTTATCCGAGGGCGATGAGCAGTACGCCGGCGGCAACCAGTCCGATCTCGACCAGCACGGTAAAGACGGTGACTGATAGCCGGTCCAGGATTCGTTTGCCCACCCACGCCCCGGCGGCTGCGGGGGGAGCGAGAGCGAGTCCGATACCGAGGGTGCGTGCCGTGAGAATTGACGCTGCCCCGAACACCACCAGCTTGGTGACGTGCATCACGACCGCGGAGGCGGCCTCAGTGCCGATGTAGGCGCCGCGGGTCAACCCGCGCGCCAAGAAGAACGGCGCGACCAGGGGCCCGACAGTCCCCAACAACGCCGATCCGAATCCTGACACGGCACCCACCGCGACGAACGCCCGATCTGACGGTGGCCTCGGCGCGGGACGGACCCGACGCCATACCACCGCAACGAGCAGGAACACGCCGATCAGCCGCGTCAGACCCGACACCGGTGCCGTCGAGAACACGATCGCACCGACCAGCGCGGCGGGGACTGCGCCTGAGGCGAAGCGGGAGACGAGAACCCGGTCGACCTCGTGGCGGTTGAACCACACCCGACTCGAGTTAGATGCCAGCTGCGCCACCGTCAACACCGCCACGGCATCACGCGTGCCGAACACTGCGATGAACACCGGCAACAGCAACACCGCGCCGCCGAACCCCGCAACGGAACTCAACGTGGCGGTCGCGAACGTTGCCACCACCACGAGCACGATCGTCACCGGCCCATTCAAGCCTCACCAGTCCCGGACTCGGGAACCAGCGCGATCGGTCACCACCGGCCGGGAAAGTGCAGTGCCCGGCTTGGGCCGCGATGCGGCGCGAGGATCCTGGCGTCGGGCGGGTTATCCCTGACACCGAGGGCGGCGATATCGAGTACCTGACCGCTCCGGTCGGCGGGTTGCGATTGCCGAGGTGGGTGCTGGCGAGCGCAGCGGCTCATGACGCGTGCGAGGTGTTGTTGAGCAGGATCGACACGTCTCGCGCGATTCGACCGTTGCGGAGCTCCCAGAACGACACCATGTAGGGCGTTCCGTCCTCGTTGTCGATTTGGGCGGCCACGACGTTGCCCGACGCCGCCACCCGCGACACCCGGGTGTGTTGGCCTTCCGCTGTGGCTTGCGTGAGCGCCGCTCGGACGTCAGGACCTGACAGATCCATCCGATGCCCGTCGACGTGCGCTTCGAGGACGACGTCGTCGGTGTAGTCACCGCTCAGGCTGTCCACGTCGGCGTTGTTGAACGCCGCCTCGTGCCGGCGGAGCCACGACCAGGCAACCGAGTGACGGGACTGATCGGTGCCGGCGAGGATCGTTGCGAGCACGCGCCATCGGCGCTGGCGCTCACGGTAGAGGAACCAGGCGAATGCCGCCACGAGCGGGGTGAGCGGTCCGGCATCGATGTGGACCACGTCGGTGTAGCGGCTGCGGCCGTCGGCGTGCGGCTCGACGAGAATGTCGTGTCGCCACGACCGGATGACGCCGCCGGATTCGTCGGAGCGGAGCAGTCGTTCGTGATCGTCGATGCTCGCAATGCGAATTCGATGCATCGAGAACGGAACGACGCCTGCCAGGAGCAGCCATCCTGTGGCTTCGTCGCCCTGTTGCCATGGCTCGGTCCGGTGACGTACCGGTCGCCAGTCGACGAGGCCTCGGGTGACGAACCGGAATGCTTGGGGGGTACGAACCGCAGCCCACACGAGGTCAGCAGGAGCGTCGAGAATGGTGGAACGGCGGATCGTTCGCTCAGATGTCATGTTCGCTATTGTGAGCAAAGCTCGTATCCGGTTCAACTCGCTTTTGGACGAACTACCTATGGCCCGAACGCCATCAGCAGAACCCCGCAAACATCCCCGCCAACGCCGGTCAGCCGAAACCGTCGCCCGCATCCTCGACGCTGCTGCTCGCATCTTCGACGAACGCGGCTACCGAGCAACCACGACCAACTACGTCGCCGATGCGGCCGGAGTGTCGATCGGCTCGCTCTATCAGTACTTCCCCAACAAAGACGCCTTGCTGGTTGCTCTCGCCGAGCACCACATCGACGCGGTCGCACGGCAGTTCGGCGAACGACTCGCTCACCTACGTGACGAACAGCCGACGCTCGATGACACCGTGCGGTTGCTCCTCGAGCTCACCGTGGAACTCAACGACACCTCCAGGCTTCACGCCATCCTCTTCTCCGACTGCCCACGGACGCCAGCGTTGACCGAACGGCTCGCTCGCTTCACGGAGATGCTCGTGAGCGAGGTGGCATGGCACCTCGAACGCACCGGATGCGGCGAGGCCGACGTCCGGCTACGGGCTCGGCTCACCGTCGCTGCGGTCGACGCCGCCGTTCACGAGGTCGTGCTCACCGAACCGCCGGGCCCCCGCCGCGCGGCTGCGACTAGCGAACTCCGCCGCATCATCATCCAAGGGCTCCGCCCGGCGCAGCCTCAACGACGTTCGGAACGTAGCGCCACTCGTCGAGCGGGCGCCTGAGGAGCCAACGACCCACAGTGTTCGCGTGGATCAACGCAGCACGTCCAGCGCAGCGTCTCGCCAGGCAAACATGTGCTGAGGATTCGCAGCTACCTCACAGGTCATCGACGAGCCGACTTCGACAGCGGCGGCCCGCGGCGGCGCTCTCGGTCCCCCAACCGCCATCGGTCCGGGCACAAACGGACTTTGGGTTGGACAATCTCCTCATAGTCCGTATATCTTCATACCTGTGCAGGTGATTGCCGATATTGAACAGTGTGAGGTCGCGTGCGATGACCATGATCGTGTGGAGTCGGTATCGGCCCGGCTTCTGGCTGTCGACGAGGCCGTCGACCTAGCCGAACTCTTCAGGCTGCTCGGCGATCCGACCCGTGTAAGGATTCTGTTCGCGTTGCTGGAAGCGGGCGAATTGTGTGTGTGCGACATCGCTGCAGTGGTCGACACCACTGAGACCAAGGTGTCGCAAGCGATGCGCCTATTGCGGTCCGCCGGCGTGGTCCGCAATCGACGTGACGGTCGCAACATCTTCTATCGGCTCGACGACGACCACGTACGCACGGTGCTCGAGTTGACCCGCGATCACCTCGCTCACACGATCGCTGCGAGCTGATGGGCGGCGACCACAACCACGGCGCGGGCCTTGCTCGTGCGGGCGCCCGCCACCGAAATCGGCTGGCGGCGGCGTTCGCGATCATTTTCACGTTCTTCGTCGTCGAAGCCATCGCCGGTGTTGTCACCAATTCGCTGGCGTTGCTGTCGGACGCCGGACACATGCTGACCGACGTGATCGGGCTCGGGATGGCCCTGGCTGCGATCCAACTGGCCACCCGGTTCGAGCGCCGCCGCTCCGAGGTGCGGTCACACCACACGTTCGGGCTGTACCGCCTCGAGATCCTGGCGGCGTTCGTCAACTCGCTGTTGCTGTTCGGTGTCGCCATTTGGGTGTTGATCGAAGCGGTTCGTCGCCTGTTCGACGAACCCGAAGTGCTCGGTGTTCCCATGCTGGTGGTCGCAGTCCTCGGCTTGATCGCCAATCTCGTCGCGTTCGCCTTGCTGCGAGCAGGTTCCAAGGAGTCGCTCAATGTCGAAGGCGCCTACCTCGAGGTGCTTGCCGACACGGTCGGTTCGATCGGGGTCATCGTGGCAGCGGTGCTATTGGAAGTGGTTGGCTGGGCGTGGGTCGACCCGGTCGTCGGTGCAGCGATCGGTCTGTGGATCCTGCCGCGCACGTGGAGGTTGGGTGGGCGTGCCGTTCGGATCTTGCTGCAAGCTGCACCTGACCGTATCGATCTCGATGCGTTGGCGACCGACTTGTCAAGCATCGACGGTGTCGTGGACGTCCACGACCTGCACGTGTGGACACTGACGTCGGAGATGGATGCCGCATCAGCACACCTGATGACGGTCGCCGACGCTGATAGCCACGCCGTGCTCGACCAGGCACGAGCGCTACTCACCGACAACTACGACATCGTGCACGCCACCTTCCAAGTCGAACCCGACACCCACGACGGCTGTCGCGAGGTCACCTGGTGACAACCACGTCCACCTCGACGATCGATCATGCCCGGCTGCGGCGACGGGCGATCTGGCTTGCGTGGGCGACCATCGGTTGGAACACCGTCGAAGCAGTTGTTGCGATCGCAGCCGGCGCAGCCGCAGGGTCCGTCGCACTCGTCAGTTTCGGACTCGACTCCACGATCGAGATCGCATCGGCTGCCGTCATCATCTGGCAGTTCTCTGGCCTCGACGAGCAACGCGAACGACGAGCACTACGACTGATCGGCGCCAGCTTCTTCGTCCTCGCCGCCTACGTCGCAGTTCAAGCCCTCGTCGACCTGGCATCGTCCAATCAACCCGATACCTCGCTCGTCGGCATCGTCCTCGCGGCGACATCACTGATCGTGATGCCCACCCTTGCGGTCGCGAAACGACGCACCGGCACCCAACTCGGATCCGTCACCGTCACCGCCGACGGTCGACAGACAATGCTGTGCTCGTACCTCTCAGCGGTACTGCTCGTCGGGCTCGCGCTCAACGCCACCGTCGGCTGGTGGTGGGCCGACCCGATCGCAGCCCTCATCATCGCCGGGCTCGCGGTCAACGAAGGAATCGAAGCATGGAACGGAGACACCTGCTGTGACTGAACGACAGATGCGCACCGGCGCCATACCAAGCGAAGTGTCCAATCGCCTGACCGAACTGCTCAACGATGCGCGAACATCTGGCGCAGCCGGAGACCACGACATGGCGTGGCAAGTCCTCGAGGACGCACACATCCTCTCCCAACCGTGGGTTCGTCCTCATGTCCGCGTCCACGTCGCGATGCTCGCACTCGGCTGGAAGACTCGCGACCGACCCGAGATCCTCGGTCAGATGTTCCGTCTCGCCGTTGCGGCTCCCGGGTCATTGCTCGGCCGATATCCGACGGGCAACACCGGTCGAGCCAACGTGTCAGCTTTCCAAGCGATGCCCATCCGCGACGATCTCGCCGCACTCCTTGGACGACCGCCGTCCTGAGCGTGGCGACCCCTCCAGAGGGCACAACCCTCTACGGTCAGGCGACCCGGCTGTCGTCCCCGTCCGAAGGTGAACCGGGTGGGCGCAGCGACGAAGACGATTTGGGCTCGCGGCCCACCCGCACACTTCGCTCCATCGACTCCGGATTGTTCACGACCGACTTCCGGCGAAGTGTGGGACCTCCGAGCTCGGTCGACCCACCGCATAATCACTGGTTTGCGAAGCCTGCGTTGGCGGGCTCTCAGAAGTCGATTTCGATGCCGATCGACGACCGGGTCGGTGTCGACAGCGTCGGCGGTTGGAGTTCGACTCCACGTCGCTGCGCCCACTGAGCGAGCGGTGCGGCGAGTTGGCTGATGCCGGGCCGGTCGTAGTGGTCCTGGAGCGTGGCGGCGATCTCGGCCAAAGCGGTGTTGTCGAGGTTGCGTCCGTTGGCCCAGTGCTTCCATTGGTCCAGGGCGTGGCAGAGACGGTCGGCGTCGTGGGCGACGCCTTCGAGGTCGTTGAACTGGTCGAACATCCGTCGAGTCGAGTCCATGCGGTGGTGATCATCGATTACGTTGCGCAGCTCGTTGACCCGGTGCCGTGTCGGCGCCGCGAGTTCCTCGGCTCTGTTGAGTCGATCGGTCGCAACGGCGAGAACACCGCTGGCCGCCTCGACGTCACGGCGAGCCGCTCGACGGTGGATCCGGCCGGCGTGCCGCAGCTCGGCTTGGGTGTCGCGCAGTGCTGACTGTGCCTCGTTCACGATGCGTTCGGCGGCGTCCACCTGGGCAGCGAACGGTTCGTGCGCCGCTTCGGCGGCGGGCAACTCACGCCCGGCCATTGCAGCTTGCTCTCGGGCCGCGGCGCGTTCGGTGTTGCGTTCGTCGAGCCGTTGTTCGGCGTCGCGGAGACTCTCCTCGGCGTCGTCCCGGACCTGGTCGAACCAGTCGGGGACCTGGACCCGTCGCTGCGGAACGCTGGCGGGGACGGTCGCGGCGAGGGTGCGGCGTTGCACGACAGCGGGGATGTCGGCACGGTCGGCGAGCAGGACGCCTTCGAGCACACTGCGCGCTTCGGCCAGGTCATGAGATTTGGTGACGACGAGCGCGAGGTTCTCACGTTCACCGCGGGTCATGGCCATGTACAGGCCACGCCGCGTTGTCGCCGTGGTTGCGAGTGTGACGCTGCACGTGGACGTGTCGCCTTGGGCGCCCGGTTCGGTGGTGGCATACGCGAGCTGTATGTGCTCGCGGACGTAGTCACGCGGCAGGGTGATGGTGCCGTGTCCGTCGAGTCGGGTCACGGTCACATCGCCCTCCTCGATCGAGTCGGTCGCGGTGACGGTCCAACGCTCACGATTGCGCACTGGCTCCCCCACACTTGTGCGCAGTCGGCGATCGTTCCGGCGTGTTGCGACGACATCGCCGACCATGACCCACGAATCAGCGACTGGCGTGAGTGTCCCCTCGTCGAGCTGGCCGGTGTCGAGGCGGCGTTGTTGGATGTGGTCGTTGATCGCGTTGACGTGTTCGGTGCGAGTTGTCGTGATCGACAACGACTCACCCGCGGCCTGGCACTGCTGCCAGAGGTCGGCGATCGTGTCGAGATGCTCGACAAACGTACCGGGCCGGATGCGGCCGTGGGCGCTGTAGGTGTCGAGCACGAACGGGTTTCCGTGACGCAACTCCAGCGACGCTGCCGCCTCCCATCGGTTGGTGAACCGGTGCAGGTGTTCGAGCTCGACACGCCGCCCGGTATCGCACAGCTCGAGGAACATGCCGCCCCGCCCCACGGCTTGGAGCTGGTGGGGGTCACCGACGAGCGCGAGTCGCCATTGGCGTTGCTCGGCGTGGGTGACGAGGCGTGACAGGTCGGAGGTGTTCAACATGCCGGCCTCGTCCACGATCACCGTCATGCCCGGCCCGACGTCCCACGAGGACTCGTCGCTGTCTGGTCGGTCGAGTTCGTAGAGGAGTTTGGCGACGGTGTCGGCGACCATGCCGGTCTCGGTTTCCAGGACACGGGCGGCTTTCGCTGTCGGCGCCAAGCCCATCACTGCGCGCCGTTGCCCGTGCAGATCGGACACGGCGGCTTGCAGCATGCGGGTCTTGCCCGCCCCGGCCGGCCCGACCACCAACACCAAGCGATCGTGGCCGGCGACGGCGCTGGCCGACGCATGCTGGCCATCATCCAACGCCGTGTCAGCGATGGTGGGTGATGGTGTCGGGTGGTCGGCTTGTGCGTCAAGCGCCCACGACAAGAGGTGTTCCTCCTGGGCCAGGATGTGGTCGCTGGTGGATTGGTTCGTGATCGGCTCGATCCACACCGAGCGACCATCGGACCCCCGCCGAGACGTCGACTCGATGATCGGATCCAGATCGATGCACGACTCCAACACCGTGTTCACCGACACGTCGAGTGCGTTCGCCCAGCTGGTTCCGTCGTGTCCGGGTTGCGGGGTCACGGTGTCGCAGATCGTGCGCAGCACGTCCATCCGATTCCACGTCGACTGCCGCGACGCCAACGCCCCGATCACGTCCGACACCTCGAAGGGCGACGCCTCCAACGGATGCGCCATGGCTGCCTCGGCGATCGACTCGGTCAACGTGGCAACATCGATTCCGAGGTTGGCGGCCTCGCGCTCCCACCGTGTCCGCAAATCCGAAACACCCAACCCGGACTTCCTCGACCTCGTGTCCACGGCGGCTTCGCGTTCCATCGCCGCGTACTCGAAACCCGTCGGATCACGACCCTCACGCTGAGCGAAGTCGGCGAGCTTGTCACCCATCTCCGCACCGATCTCACGGGACCGTTTCGAGAACTGCTCCAACAGCTCCATCGGGACGCCGGCAATCTCGGCTTGGCCGTTCACGATCGGATCGAACACCACCCCGTACCGGGCGGTCACCTCCGCGCGCAGCACCGACTGGTAGAGGTAACCGAAGGCCTGCTGGTACTTCTTCAGCATCAGCGCATCGAGCGCGTACCAGCGACCATCGGCCGTTTGGACCTTCGACGAGATCACCACATGGGTGTGCAACTGCGGATCATCGGCGCGGCTCGTCGACTGACGAAACACCCCCACCGTCAACCCCTGCGTCTCCGGATGCAAGCGGGACCCGTTCGAGCGGATCCGTGTCGTCGAGCCGTACCGCTCGATCATCGCCACCACCGCGTTCACGGCCACGTCGTGACACTCGGCGAACCCGTCGTCACCGGTCAGACCCCACAGCACCGACAACGACTTCGGTGCTGACACGGTGGCGTCGTACCCTGCCACAGCCTTGATCGTGTTCCCGTGACGATCCACCCGATCCTCCAGCGCCCGGCCGAGCTGCAATCCGGTCGTCGGATGGTGCCCCGACAGGAGCGCTTCGAGAGCTTCGGTCGCCACCTCCCCCGTCAGGCCGAGTCCTCGTGCCTGGGACCCGGCCCACACACCCGGCTGTTCACCGTCGGCCTTCGTCAGATAGCCCGTGTAGTAGGCAGCGGACACTCCCGCCCCCGACGCGTACAACGTCGTCACCCTGATCATGATCGCTCCCACCTGCGCGCGGGCACCTGTCTGAACTTTGAAGAACGAGCGAAGCGACGAGCAGACACGACAGGGGCTCTCAGACCTCGGAGAGCAGCGAGAGCTGACCGGACGAGCAGCGGGCCGACGAGCGAGAACTCGAGGGAGCCGCAGGCGGCTGCGACGGGCAGGCAACGGAGACGAACCTGGCGGGTATTGCGAGGCGATACGAGCCGGCCTCGAAGACACCGGAGGAGGCGCGCACCTGGACCGCTTCGATCACGCCGACATCGCTGAGCCGACGAAGGGCGCGAGCGACAGTGTCCTTTGCGAGTCCGAGGGAGGAGGCGAGCGAACGGATCGACACTTGGGCGACGACGTGATCGCCGTCGTCCGTCGAGCGCTCCATCATCTCTTCGAGTACCACCCACGACGTCGCACCGAGTTGCCGGCGCAGCTTCGCTGCATCGGGCCCGGTGGTCACCGGACGACGGGATGGTTCAATCGCCACCCGCTGCCCCTGACGAGACTCGCCCGTCGCACAGGCGCACGACGTTGCCGGTCGACACCAGCTCGAGCAACGCCCATCGGGGCACGCGCAAGCACTTGACGCCGAAGCGGATCACCGGCAAGCCCTGAGTTCCGCCCGACGCGAGGTAGTCGCTCGCCAGGTCGTACGCGAGCTGCCGACCGATGCGCATCACCTTCGACGCTTCCTCGACCGTCAGGAGCTCGGGCGGTGCCGGCTCCACGATGTCGTCCATCGGATCCATAGGACTGTCCTACTTACACCCATGAAATTCAGCTGACAAGCGGCCCAAATCCCTGGTCGAGGGCCGTTACGGGCACCAGCGGACACGAGCGGACACCAACGGACACGAGCGGACACCAGATACCACTTCGACCGTGACGCATGTCACATTGGGCTCACCGTCCCGAAGAATGGGACACGGACGTCTACGCAGCTGATGTCGGTACCGACGTGCGAGTCTGGGTGACCTTCGCCGCGTACTCGAGCGCCGCAAGTACGTCGTCGCGCTCAAGGTCGGGACTGTCGTTTGACGGCCGCTCCGAGCGTGCTCCGACGTGCCGACAGCACCGCGTCGCGGCGTGATGTCTGGGGTCGACTCGTGCCGCTGCATCCGTCACGAGGCGGTACGTGACGACTCGTCACGGAAAATCCTGTGCACCTGGTGTGCACCTGGCGCTTGGTCGCAACCGGCCCGGTCGAGCGATATGGCCTCTGACCAGGGCTTATAGGGTGGGCGATGGGAGTCTCGATCTCCCGACCTCCACGGTGTGAACGTGGCGCTCTTCCAGCTGAGCTAATCGCCCCTGAGGGAA
>JBGSII010000066.1:0-1909 GCA_041742555.1 Ilumatobacteraceae bacterium | reverse complement strand
GTGTAGCCGCGCACCTTGAACTTCGGCTTTGCGTTGGCCTTGTTGATCAATGCTTTCTTTGCCATGTCGTCGCCTCAGCTCACTTCTTCTTGCCGCCGTAGCGAGGGCCACGGTTCTTCTTCTTGCGGGGTTCGTTGTCGGCGTCGGCACCCTTCTTGAACGGGAAGCCGTACGCGTCGAGCAGCGCCTTGCCGCTGTCGTTGTCCTTGGCAGTCGTCACGATCGTGATGTCCATGCCACGCTGCTGGTCGGCCTTGTCCGGGTCGATCTCGGCGAACATCGTCTGCTCGTTGAGCCCGAAGGTGTAGTTGCCGTGACCGTCCCACGAGTTCGCCGGAAGCCCGCGGAAGTCACGGATGCGGGGGATGGCGACCGAGATCAGCCGGTCGAGGAACTCCCACATGCGGTCGCCGCGCAGTGTCACCTTGACCCCGATGGCCTGACCCTCGCGCAGCTTGAAGTTGGCGATCGAGGTGCGGGCCTTCGTGACGATCGGCTTCTGGCCGGAGATCACGGTGAGGTCGGCGACGCAGCCCTCGATCAGCGACGGCTGGCCGGCGGCACGACCGACACCCATGTTGATGACGATCTTCTCGAGGCGCGGAACCTGCATGACGTTCTGGATACCCAGATCCTCCTGCAGCTTGGCCTTGATCTCGTCGTTGTATCGCGCCTTCAGGCGCGGGATCTCGGTGGCGACTGCGGTGCTCATCCGATCACCTCTCCGCTCGGACGGGCGACGCGCACCTTCGTGCCGTCGTCCTGGATCTTGTAGCCGACACGGACCTTCTTGCCCTTGTGCACGAGCATGACGTTGCTCACGTCGAACGGGAGGTCCTTCTCGATGATGCCGCCCGGCTCGTTGGCCCGGCGCGCCTTCTGGTGCTTGGACGCCGTGTTGACGCCGTGCACGATGATCTTGTTGGTCTTGGGGAACACGAAGGCGACCTCGCCTTGCTTGCCCTTGTCCTTGCCGGTGATCACCTCGACGGTGTCGCCCTTCTTGAGTTTCATCACAGCACCTCCGGTGCCAGCGACACGATGCGCATGAACTTGCGGTCGCGCAGCTCACGGCCGACCGGGCCGAAGATGCGGGTTCCGCGGGGGGTGAGGTCGTCCTTGATCAGCACGGCCGCGTTCTCGTCGAAGCGGATGTAGCTGCCGTCCGGACGACGCTTTTCCTTCTTGACACGGACGACGACGCACTTGACGACCTCGCCCTTCTTGACACCGGCGCCGGGCATCGCATCCTTGACGGTCGCGATGAAGATGTCGCCGATCGAGGCGTAGCGGCGGCGGGTACCACCGAGCACCTTGATGCAGAGCACTTCTTTGGCGCCGGAGTTGTCGGCGACGCGGAGTCGGGATTCCTGCTGGATCACTTGGCACGCTCCAGGACATCGGTGATGCGCCAGCGCTTGTTCTTGCTGAGCGGACGGGTTTCCATCACGCGCACCTTGTCGCCGACGTTGACGTCGTTGGTCTCGTCGTGGGCGTACAGCTTCTTGGTACGCAGGATGAACTTGTTGTACTTGGCGTGACGCACGCGGTCGACAACGGCGACGACGGCCGTCTTGTCCATCGCGTTCGACACGACGACGCCCTCGCGAGTCTTGCGGACGTTGCGCTCAGGAGCGTCGCTGCTGGTCGTGGTGGTGGTTGCTTCAGGCATGTCGGAATCCGTCACTGTCCGGCCTCGGCCGCAGCGATCTCACGCTGGCGGATGAGGGTGTTGATACGAGCGATCTGCTTGCGCACCTTGCCGATTTCGGCGGTGTTGTCGAGCTGACCGGTCGCGTTGCGGAAGCGCAGGTTGAGCGCCTCCTGCTTCGTGGCCTTCAGTTCGTCGATCAGTTCACCGAGGCTGAGCTCGACGAGTTCGTTGGTCTTCGCCATGTCAGATCTCCTC
>JBGSII010000065.1:0-5814 GCA_041742555.1 Ilumatobacteraceae bacterium | reverse complement strand
TACCACGCGATGCTCGCCTTCTCGACCGCCACCGACGACCCGGCGCGCGGCGCAGCGATGGCCGCGGCGCAGGAACGCTCGACCGCGATCGGCACCAAGCTGATCTTCATCGACCTGGAGTGGGCTGCCGCCGACGACGACCACGTCCGTGCGGTGCTGGCCGATCCGCGACTCGACTTCTGCCGGCACCACCTCGAGAATCTCCGGCTCAGCCGGCCCTATCTGCTCTCGGAGGCCGAAGAGACGATCATCGCCGAGAAGAGCCAGACCGGGTTCGCCGCCTGGACTCGGCTGTTCGACGAGCTGACCTCGGCGATCACCGTCGACCTCCCCGACGAGTTGGGGGGCGCCGGCCGACCGCTGATGCAGGCGGCGTCGTTGCTGCAGCATCCCGATCGCGAGGTGCGCGAGCAGGTCGCAGCGGGGATCACCGCCGGCCTCCAACCCGGCCTACGCACCCGCTCGTTCCTGTTCAACACGCTGCTGCTCGACAAGTCGGTCGACGACCGGCTCCGCGGCTACCCGTCGTGGATCTCGTCGCGGAACCTCGCCAACGAGGCATCCGACGAGTCGGTCCAGGCGCTCGTCGACGCGGTGGTCGACAATTACGCGATCCCCCAGCGTTGGTACGCCCTCAAAGCGCAGGTGCTGGGACTCGACACGCTCGCGGACTACGACCGGATGGCATCGGTGGCGACCGCCGATCGTGACATCGGCTGGGCGGAGGGCACCCAAATCGTCCGCGATGCCTACGCGTCGTTCTCCCCGGAGCTCGCCGGGATCGTCGATCGGTTCATCGACGAATCCTGGATCGACGCTCCCGTCCGCCCGGGCAAGCGGGGCGGTGCGTTCGCCGCCGGCGTCTCGCCCGGCCACCACCCGTACGTGCTGCTGAACTGGGCCTCGAAGACGCGCGACGTCGCAACGCTGGCGCACGAACTCGGCCATGGCGTGCACTTCTACCTCGCACGCGAGCAGGGCATCTTCCACCAGAGCACACCGCTGACCCTCGCCGAAACGGCGTCCGTGTTCGGCGAAACGGTGACGAGCAACCGGCTGCTGTCGATGATCGACGACCCCAATGAGCGCTTCGCCCTGTTGGCGTCGTCGCTCGAGGATTCGATCGCCACCGTGTTCCGTCAGATCGCGATGAACCGGTTCGAGCACGCTGTCCACACCGCTCGGCGCACCGAAGGAGAACTGAGCGTCGAGCGTTTCGGCGATCTGTGGGCCGAGACCCAGCACGCGATGCTCGGCGATGCCGTCGAGATCACCGACGGCTACCGAAACTGGTGGAGCTACATCCCGCACTTCATGGGCTCGCCCGGCTACGTCTATGCGTACGCCTACGGGCAACTCCTCGCACTGTCGGTCTACGCCCGGTATCAGCAGGAGGGTGATGCATTCGTTCCGGCGTACCTCGACCTGCTCCGCGCCGGTGGGTCGGACACCCCCGAGAACCTCGCACGGATCGTCGACTGCGATCTGGCCGATCCGAACTTCTGGCGTGACGGACTGAAGATCGTCGAAGGACAACTCGCCGCGGCCGAGGACGCGGCTCGCGCCGCGGGGCGACTCCCGTGACGTACTGCCTCGCGATGAAGCTGACCGAGGGCATCGTCTTCCTCTCCGACACCAGGACCAGCGCCGGGGTTGACAACATCAGCATCTACCGCAAGATGCACGTCATCGACGCGGCACCCGATCGGGCGTTCGTCATCCAGTCCGCCGGCAATCTCGCGACCACCCAAGAGGTGCTCGACCGGATCGACCGCGACCTGCGGGCAAACGACGACCGAGAGACACTCGCCACCGTGGGCCGGATGTTCGAGGCGGCGCTCTACGTCGGCCGACTCAGTCGGGACGTCGTGGCGAGCCACCGTGATGCACTCGCCGCAACTGGCGCCGACGGCACCGCGACGTTCATCCTCGGCGGTCAGATCGACGGGGAGGATCCCGAGATCTTCCTGGTGTATCCCGAAGGCAACTACATCCGCTCGTCGAAGACGCGCCCGTTCCTGCAGATCGGGGAGACGAAGTTCGGAAAGTTCTGGCTCGAACTCGCGACGCTGGTTCATCCGGATCTCGACGTGGCCACGAAGATCGCCCTCGGCTCGATGCTGAGCACGACGCGAGCGAATCTCTCCGTCGGTCCACCCTTCGACCTCGCGGTGTACCGGAACGGCTCACTGTCGTTCGACGAACACCGGATCGAAGCCGACTCCGACTACCTGGTCGAGATCCAGCACCGGTTCGTCAAACACCTCATGGGAGCGCTCGACGAGCTCCCCCCGATCCCCTGGTCCGAGTCCTAGACGCTTCTCGTGAACTCGCGCGCGAACAATTGCCGCACGAGTTCACGAGAAGCAGGATCGGCCACTGCGGGGCGGGCCGCTTGGGCCACGTGCCGCAACGGTCTACGGTGGTCGGGTGACCGACGAACAGCGGCCCTACGCAGCTGGCCAGGCCGATCCCGCCCTCAAGCGCGTCCGCACCCGCCACTTCCAGCGGGCGAAGGAACAGGGCATCAAGATCACCGGCCTGACGAGCTACGACTTCCTCTCGGCGTCGATCTTCGACGACGCCGGCATCGACTTCCTGCTCGTCGGCGACTCCGCCGGGAACACGGTGTTCGGCTACGACACGACGATCCCGGTGACCGTCGACGAGTTGATCCCCTTGACCGCTGCGGTCGTGCGGGGCGCCAAGCGCGCGCTGGTGATCGCAGACATGCCGTTCGGGTCCTACGAGAACGGACCCGACGACGCCCTGGCCACTGCGATCAGGTTCATGAAGGAGACCGGAGCCCATGCCGTGAAGCTCGAGGGCGGTGTCCGCAGCGCCAAGCAGATCAAACGGATCGTGCGTGCCGGCGTCCCGGTCATGGCCCACATCGGGTTCACACCGCAGAGCGAGCACGGACTCGGCGGTCACATCATCCAGGGGCGCGGCGAGGGCGCCGACCAGCTGCTGGCGGATGCCCATGCCGTCGAAGATGCCGGCGCGTTCGCCGTCGTCCTGGAGATGGTGCCATCGGCGGTTGCCGCGCAGGTGACCAAGGAGCTCACGATCCCGACGATCTCGGTGGGTGCGGGACCGGACTGCGACGGACAGCTGCTGGTGTGGAGCGACTGGGCGGGCTTCACACGTGGACGCATCCCGAAGTTCGTCAGACAGTACGCGGCGATCGGCCAGACCCTGCTCGACGCTGCCGTCGCCTTCCGCGAGGACGTCGAGTCGGGCGTGTACCCGGCACCCGAGCACGAGTACAGCGAGTGAGCAATCGCCTCCACGTCGTCAGGCGCGGGGCGGGGCCGCCGATCGTCTTCCTCCACGGCATGGGCACCTCTGCGGCGACCTGGAACCGCTGCATGGGGTTGCTCGACGACCGCTTCACCGTGGTCGCCCCTGACCTGCTCGGCCACGGAACGTCTCCCGTGCCAGACGACCCCGCCGAGTACACCCGCGACCGCACGCTCGTCGATGTCGACGAGATCATCGCCGAGCTCGACGCTGCGCCCGTCGTCGTCGGGCACTCGCTCGGTGGCTACCTCGCCCTCGCACACGCAGCGACACGACCGGACAGCTCACGAGGTGTCGTCGTGCTCAACACGGGCCCTGGCTATCGCGACGACGTCAAACGGGAGGAGTGGAATACCCGCTCTCGTCGCAACGCCCACCGATTCGGCGTTCCGGTGCAGGTGACGACCATGAATCTGCAAGAGGACTCCGTGGTGATGGATCGCCTCGCGGCCATGAGGACTCCGACGCTCGTGCTCGCCGGCGGAGACGACCGGCCCGAGTACACCGGTGCAGGGCAGTATCTGCAGCGAAAGATGCCGAACGCTCGCCTTGTCGTCGTCGACGGTGGAGGGCATTCGATGCACGAAGACACCCATGCCTCCGAGGTCGCCGAACTCATCGCCGCGTTCGCCGACGGCCTCGACGCCTGACGCCCGCTCAGCCAGCGGGTCCGAGCGTCAGCCGACGGTGATGCTCGCCGTCTGACCACGGCTGAGGTGGTCATCGACGTCACAGATCAGGCGGTAGACGCCGGCCTCGGCGAACGTGACGGTGACAGCGTCGCGCGCACCCGGGACGATGCGTTCGGTTCGCCCGAGTGAGGTGCCCGACGAGGACAGCACCTCGAGCGAGTGATCGACTTGGCCGACGTTGTCGACCTCGAACTCGATCGTGTCGCCGGTCTCGATCACGCCGGGGTCACCGTTGAACTCGTACTCGCTCGCCGTGATCTCGATCGTGCGGGTCGCGGCCGAGGGCCCTCCGACGGTCTCGTCGCCACCGCACGCGCCGAGCGCCAGCGGCGCGAGCACGAGCGTCGAAACGGCAACGCGGGAACGTCGAGACCGTGGCACCATGCGCCGACAGTAGTTGCCGGGGTGTCCCGTTCAGTAGTGACGGAGTTCGACGACGAGCCCGTCGGGATCGCGCACGTAGAGCGACGTGCCGTCGCCACGTGCGCCGAACCGCGGAACCGGGCCCTCGACGACGTCGAACTCACCGGATGCGGCAAGAACCGAGAGATCGAGAGGTTCGACGACGAGGCAGAGGTGATCGAGCCGACCGTCGTCGATCGAGCCTGGGATCAGATCGATGATCGTGTCGTCGCTGACGCGTACCGACGGGAACGGCGCCTCCCCGCGGCGCCATTCGTCCACACGGACCGGTTCGAGCCCGAGCAGATCGAGATACCAAGCGAGCGTCGACTCCACATCCGCGCATCGCAACACCACGTGATCGAAGCCGGTGACCCTCAGCATCGTCACGCGCTCACCGCCGCCAGTTCCTCGAGGCTCGGGGCGAAGTAGTACGAACCGGTGACCGCGCGGGTGAAGTCGAGCAGCCGATCGTGCACGCCATCGCCGCTCGTCCCGAACATCCGCGCCAGCATCCCGTCGAAGCGATCCCGTTCGCAACTGAAGCCCAGGAAGTACAGGCCCCGCTGTGCAACATTGCCGAACGGGACGCTTCGGCGGTAGATCTCGCGCTCCTCGCCGTCGCCGTCGAGCAACTCGGCGCGCATGACGTGCGCATCGGCCGGCCGGATGTCTCGCGGCAGCGCGACGCTGTCGGCCTTGGTGCGACCGATCACGCGCTCCTGCTCGTCGATGGTCAGCTCGCCGAACGAGTCGAGGTCGTGCACCCACCGCTGCGCGATCACGTGCGAGCCACCAGCGCCAGGACTCCCAGTCGCGATCAGCGCAACCCCGGCGGCATCGCCGGGCCCGGGGTTCGCGGTGCCGTCGACGAAGCCGGTGAGGTCACGGCTGTCGTGGTACACGTAGCACGCGGTCTCGTCGGCCAGACGGGCAACGGGCGCGAGGAGGTCGGTGATCGCCGTCGCTGTGTCGAGGACCGCGTCGGTGCCCGAGCCGTGGATCCAGACCCAGATGTCGTGCTGCGTGCTCGGCGCCGTGTGACCGTCGAGGCCTTCGATCGGCTCGAATGCGCCGAGGTCTGCCGCGGGAGTCACGCTGAGACGCCGCCACAGCGCGGCGCCGAATCCGATCACGACGTTGTTGCCACCACCCGTGACGTGCGGCTCGCCGAGGCGTGCCAGTGAAGCGCCGATGCTCGAGGGACCTGCGTCGCCGAGCACGTCGTACTCGAGGTGATGGTGGACTCGGGTCCCCAACGCGAAGATGCCCGCCTGTGCAGTGACCATGACGACAGTATGGCCGTCACTCGCCGGGCAGGACGTACGTGGTCCCGACCACCGATGGGCCGTACCGACCTGGCGCGAACCGGTCGGCGAGCGCCGCCTTGGCGCGCCAGCCGGTGCAGTGGCCAGGC
>JBGSII010000064.1:0-3800 GCA_041742555.1 Ilumatobacteraceae bacterium | reverse complement strand
AGTAGTTCTCCGGACTCGGTTGGATCGAAGCGAAGGTGATGATCTCGGACACGGTTCCCCGCTGCAGACTAGGGATGTGCCGCTTCCAACTGAAGGCAAACTGGTCCGTGATCGGATACCGGACGTGATTCGTGCGTCCGGTGGGGCTCCGGTGGTCACGACGATCGCACGGGACCTCCTCCTCGAGGCGTTGATGCTCAAGCTTCGTGAAGAATGCGGTGAGCTCGTTGATGCTCCGCCGGATGAGCTGCTCGAGGAGGTGGCCGATGTCCTTGAAGTCCTGCGAGGAATCGCCGCGGCGTCCGGCGCGACATGGGAGCAGGTCGAGGCGCAGGCAGCTGCCAAGCGAAATGAGCGAGGCGGTTTCGTACTGGGCGTCTGGCTGGTGGCAACCGACTGACAGTCCACGTGTTTGTCAGCGGGGAGCCGACGCATCACTGCACCCGCCCGCAGGGCGGCAACGGCATGCCGGGGGAGCGACCGGATCACTCCCTCGATAGCTCCCACCTGTCGATCGGATAGCTCCCACCTCCCCACTGGGACGGTGGGAGCTATCCGATCGGGCTCAGGCGGCCTGTCGGGGTGGTAGGTGTGGATAGCGGGCGGCGTGGTCGGCTGGAAGGCGCTCGGCTTGTCGTTCGGTCAGCGCCGGGAGTTGCGTGCGGATGGTGAGGATGTCGGTGGCGTGGAAGCGGGCGAGGCCGAACATCTCGAGTCGGTCGAGGCTCGCCCAGAGCCGCGAGCGGTTGCCGGCGAGACCGACGCGCTGTGCCAGTTCCGAGGTGTCCCAGATGGACCCGGCGGGGGCTGTCTGCCGGGCGAAGGTGTAGGCGAGGATCGTCGCCGTAGGGCCGATGACAGGAAGCCACCATCCGATCTCGTCGGAGTCGGTGCGGTGGACGCCGGGGGTGGTGTCGAGGCAGACGGTGATCCGCTCGGGTCGGTCGGTGGTGCTCATGAGTTGGTGTCCTTTCGGGCCGATGTATGGCACCGGGCCGGGACGGTCCCGACTGTCCCGAAGGTGACCGTCCCGAGATGGCCCGGTGGAAACCGGTTGATCCCGGCTTCGCCCGTACGGGCCGCGTCGCCGGCGGAGCGCCTGTCAACCCGAAGGGCTTGGCCCCGAGCTTGCGAGCGGGCTTGACAGGTGCGCAGCGGTGACGCACCCACTGCACCCGCCCGCAGGGCGGCAACGGCATCTCGATGAGAACGCCGACTGAGTGATGACGCCTCGACTTCGTCAGGCCGACTCGGCGACGTCTCTCTCGAAGGACCAGCCGACGGCGGAGTTGAGATGGTCGACGGCGCGTTGGGCGTGTCCGCACGCGGAGACCAGCGCTCGAGTGTCGGTCCGCAGGAGTCGAAGCCAGTCGGCGAGGTACGCCGCGTGGTCGTGCCGGGTGGCCTGTTCGAGTCCGAACTGGGCGCACCAGAACGCTGCTCCGAGTTCCGCGATCAGTTCCTCGGCCCCGTAGGCGGCATCACCGAATCGGCCGGTGAGATCTCGGGCGAGTCGGGACTCGTGGCCGGTCCAGTGGACGTGCTCGTGTGCTGCGGTCGAGTAGTAGACAGCGGGGTCAGCGAACTGCACCAGGTCGGGCAGGTGGATCTCATCGAGTGCGGGGACGTAGCACGCTCGGTCACCGCCGCTCACGATGCAGGAGCCGACGCTGGCAAAGTAGAGCTCGACCTCCGCAATCCGTCGATCTTCGTCGACGGGCTCGGTTCGATTCAGGAACCGGTCGCCGCCGTCGACCTGTTCGGCCGCGAAGACGTTGAACACCCGGGCGAACAGACCTCGAGACGACTTGCCGTCGTCCTTGGACGAGTCGACCTGGTCGGTGTCCGCCCGGCGGTCGGTCGGCTTCCACAGAACGACAGCCGTCGATCGTTCGCCACGACGGACCTGGCAGCCGTGGCGCTGCCAACCTCGATAGGTCGCCCAGCGATTCGACGACCAGCCGCGCTCGGCCGCGACCATCGCCAATACCAGGGCGTTCCATCCGCGGTACGGTCGCCTGTCGACGCTGATCGGGATGCCGTGGCCCAAGCACCGCCACGGCATCTGCCAGTCTGACGCGCCTGCCTCGATTACTTCGATCAGATGTTCGGTCACTCGTTCGAACAGCTCTTGTGCCTTCATGTTGACGCCTCCTCGTGTCGGGTTCGACCGCACGGGAGGCGTCGCTGAGGAGGTGGCGGTCAACCCGAAGGGTCGCCCCGAGCGCAGCGAGTGGGCTTGACCGACACCGACCGGCGACGCACCACTGCACCCGCCCGCAGGGCGGCAACGTCACCGAGTCCGAGCGATCTCATAGATCCCCGCCGATCAAGTCCGCAATCCAGTCGTTCTCGGCGAGGATCCGTTCGGCGCAGTCGCGGCACAGGATCGTGCCGACGAATCGGATCACTCCGGCGATCTCGACGGTTGCGTTGATATCGACCGCCTCGTCGCCAGTCCGGCCCGGTGGGTGCTCTTCGATCCACACCTCGCAGCCGCACCAGGTGCACCTCTGGGTCGGGGGTGGGTCCGCTCCGAGGCGATAGCGGATCCAGTGCTCGACGAACTCGTCGAGTTCGCCGTCGTCGTCGTGCAGCTGGCGGTAGGAGCGGATGCTGTTGTCCGCTTCCCGGAGCACCTCGACCCAGCGCTCACCTGCTGGGTCGAGGAACTCGGTGAAGACGAGGCCGTGGGAGCGCAGCCTCCGCATCGTGCTCATCCTCGCCCGCTCTCCCGGATCTCGCGGATGATCCGGATGGTGTCGTGCGGGTGTTCCTGTCGCCACTCGGCGAGTTCGTCTCGTTGTCGCCGGCGTTGTGTTGGTGCGGCGCGGTTCCTGCGGTGCCACCACCCGAGGGCATCTTCGGCGTATCCGACTGCGGCGATCGGTCGTGCGGTGCGGATCCGGTCGATCGCGTCGACCGGATCCCATCCCGATGCCAGGAGGGCTGCGTAGGCGGCGCTCGGGCCCCGGTTGATCCCCATGTGGCAGTGGATTAGGACTGCTCCACCCCGCTCGGTGGCCCCCTCGACGAACTCGACCACCTGGTCGAACCACCAGTCGGGCATCTGCTGGCCGGCGTCGTCGACGCCGAAGTTGAGGTAACGGATGTGCGGGGCGAGCGATTCGACGAAGTCTTCGTCGGTCCACTCCATCCGGGCGTCGAAGATGTGTCGGATGCCGAGGCGGTCCCAGGCCTCCAGTGCCTCGACCGCTTCGTCGAGCGGATGGGGGAGATCTCCGCCCGTCCAAAGCGTGTCGGTCAGCCGATCGATGTTGGGGCCGGTGTCGATCGGTGTGGGTTGCGGATGGGATGTTGGACTTTCCGGGGTGAATTTCATGTCTTCATCGTCGACCTGATTTCGCCCGCGCCTACGGGGGTGCAACCCACCCTTTCGGTGGGCCGCTACGGTCGGCGTGGTCCGGCTGACCGGGGCCGGCTGGACCGAAAGGGGATCGTGTGGGTGTGATCGTGACGGTCACCAATCCGCGGTCGCCGGGGTTGGCCTCGACACTCGAGCCGGGGATGACGCTCGACTTCGGTCGCACGATCGGTGGCGTCGGTCGGATCAGCGAGCACCGCGAGGTCAGCCGCCATCACGGAACCGTCGTCGCATCCGACGACGGGTTCGCCGTCATCCCGACGGGTACGCATTCCGGCTTCGTCGTGGCCGACCGCACGACACCGTCGCGGCTGTACGTCCCGTGTGGCGTCGGCCCCGTGAGCGTGCCGTTCGCCGATGCGTCCGTGATCGTCGAGTTCGGCGAGGAGTACGACTACCTCGACGTCAGGGTGAC
>JBGSII010000063.1:0-2434 GCA_041742555.1 Ilumatobacteraceae bacterium | reverse complement strand
GGCCGCCGTCGGTGTGGGCGTTGGCGACGAAGGCGCCCACGTAACCGTCGGGGCCGAGCGCCGCGTCGAGCAGCGCGTCGATCGTGGCCGGATAGCTCTGGCCCGACTCGTCGGTCATCTGGGTGGGCGCCTGGAACACGTCGATCATCGTTCCGTCGACGTCGGCGAACCGCATCGGGATGCCCGACCCGGTGAACATGCCCGGTCGGTCCTGCACCCACGCGGGCGGCCAGTAGTAGTAGTTCGTGTCGAGCCGGATCCCGTTGTCGAGTTGGGTGAGGGGCTGGCTCGACCAGTCGGTGAAGGCGATGCAGTGCGTGCGGTTCGTGCGCGACGGCGCAACGTCGGGGTAGGCGGCAGCGAACGACGCCAGCTGCGTCTCGTATGCGGTGGCGAGCGACGCCGGTGTGAAGTCGGCGCAGCCGGTGTTCGTGTGCAGCGCGAACTCGAAGCCCTGCGTCTCGTAGGCGGCCATCTGAGAGGCGGTCAGCGGGTTGTCGGGATACATGTAGGTGGTGGCGCGCACGCATTCCCAGTCGTCGACCGCGCATCCGGCCGGGTCCGCGGCCAGGTACGAGTCGAGGCGGGGACCGACGTTCGTGCTGTTGTGGTCGTCCATCGTCATGACCACGACGGCCTGTTCGTTGCGCGGGAAGTACCAGAGACGTGGCAAGGGCTGCTGGTCGATGCTCGCCCGGGTGACGAGGTTGACGAGCAGGCGCTGTTGCTCGTCGGCCTGGGGGATCGCCACCTTGTCGAGGTTCACCCAGTCGGGGTCGGTGCCGTTGTGGAACATGTCGTCGGCCCGAACGGGACCGGACGAACCGTCACCGTTGAGGCCCGCCCAGGCGATGTTGCCCTGGCGGGTGGCGATGACCGAGGCGGCAAGATCGAAGGTGAAGGCGGTGGCACTGCCGCCGTTGCCGCCGACCTCGCGGGTCGTCACGGCTGGGTAGGGCGTGGCGGTTGTCGCGTCGGAGTAGAGCATCGCCACGGCGGTGGCGACGTCGAGATCGAAGAGGTCGGCGTCGCCGTGGAACTGCATCGTCTCGGGCGTGATGCCCTCGCCGGGCCCGGTACCGTCGACTCGCAGGTATCCGCCTGTCTGCGTCCCCGCTCCCGGGGTCAGGCCGAGCAGTGGTGCGAGCTGCGGGTCGGGCCGCATCGCCACGAGGTCGCCGCCGGCCTCGACCCAGTTGGTCAGCTCGGTCACTTGGCCCAGGGTCAGGGTCGTGTCGCCGAGCACGACGACGTCGTGGTCGGCGAGCAGGGCGGCGTCGAGGTCGGCGATGTCGGCCGAGGTGAACAGGTTGAGGCCTTCAGCGCGCAGGATCTCGGTGAGGTAGAAGGACGTGGGGTTCGTCGAGTCACCGACGACCAGGACAGGCCCGCCGGGGCCTGCTTGAAGGTCGACCATCGCTGTGAAGGTCCACGTCAGGTCGGCGGCGAGCGGGTTGCCGGCGAGGTCAGCGATGCCGCCCTCACCGCCGGTGAGGGTGGCGGTGTAGGTGGCGCCAGGATCCAGTGTGGCGTCCGGTGTGAGCGTGGCTCGGCGTTCGGCATCGTCGTAGGTCACGACCGACGGGACGGGTCCGCCCGGGCCGTCGAGCGTGAAGGTCGACGCCGTGACGGTGGCGGGGTCGAGCCGCTCCGTGAACGTCGCGGTGGCGGCGGCCGTCGTTTCGACACCGGCAGCGCCGTCCCCGGGCTCCGTGGCGGTGACCTCCGGTGGGGTGCTGTCGGTGTCGGTTTGGTCGAACACCGGGTCCACCCAGTAGTTCGTCGAGTTGAAGGACTGATCGGGGAAGCACCCCGCAGTCGTGTCGGCGCAGTCCGCTGCGTACTTGTAGACGCCGTTGCCGCCGGGCCCCGACGATCCGTCTGACGCGAGCGCCCGCAGGGGTGGGTTCTCGATCGCTGCGGTGAGTCCGAAAGGGGTGGCTGCGTAGAACCCGGTCGGCGTGAAGTAGGACACGATGTAGTCGGTGTCGGCGGACACGGGGACCGGTGCATCGAACATGGCTTCTTGCCATCCCGGCGCCGTCCCCGAGCCGAAGGTCACCTCGGCGAGCTTCGTGCCGCTGGCGTCCCACAGGCGGCCGATGTGCGGGCCGATGTTCTGCGGGTACGCATAGAAGCGAACGCCCTTCACGAATCCGTCCTCGGTCGCCTGGAACCGCAGTCCGAGCTCGATGGCTGCGGCGTCGAGGATCGGGGAGTCGGGCTGAGGGGGCCCCTCCCCGAACAGAGAACACGGGCAGGTGCGCTGCTGCGTCGCGACGGTGGCGCCGGCGCCGGGTGTCTCGCTGTTCGAGCTGTCGTCGGTCGCCCGCGACAGGATCGTGACCGACTCTCCGACCGCGACCGGCGACGTGAACGTGTAGCTCCACGTGCTGCGCCCGTCGGCGCGGCGCCAGGTCAGCCCGCCGTCGAC
>JBGSII010000062.1:0-4344 GCA_041742555.1 Ilumatobacteraceae bacterium | reverse complement strand
GCTGTCGCCCGTGCCGCACGCGGCGGCGATGATCGCGAGCGCGCCGACGACGAGGGCGAGGCGACCGGATCGGCGTCCGCGTGAGCGTCGCGGTGTCACTCGGTCTCCTTCTTGGTGATCTCGCCGATGTCGATCGACTCGGACCCGTCGACCTTGGTCGACGCCGTGCGGCCCTGCTCCATGCGCTCGATCGCGGCTTCGCTCTCCGCGGTGAGCGCGTCGAGCTCGAGGATCGTGCCGGCCATCGTCGGGAGCGCCTCGCGACGGTATGTCGAGATCTCGTCGAGCGCGGCGTCGATGTCGGCGAATGCTGCTCGCAACGACTCCATGTCGAGCATCGTGCTCGAGGCCTGCTGGTGGATCTGGGCGCCCTGCGTCTTGAGCCGCTCGGCGGTGCCGGCGATCATCGCAGACGTCGTCGTGTTGATCGCTTCGATCTTGTCGAGCACGATCTTCTGGTGCGCCAGCGCCAGGGCGACGGTGACAGCGACCTGGAGTGCACTGATCGTGACGTCGATCGCACGATCGACACCGCGGATCAGCTCGCGGTTGTTGCGGATGATGATCTCGATGGCGAGCACGCCCTGCTGGTTGACCGCCAGTTGTTGCTGGAGATCCAGGGTGCGTTGGCGGAGCGCGAACAGGATGTCCTCCTCCACGAACTGGCGGCGCGGATCGTCGGAGGTGATCTCGGTCGCCAGCTTGTCGACGACGACGGCATCGAGCTCCCGAGCGAGCGCGATCTGGTCGGTCAGCGCATGGGTCAGTTCGCGCATCTGCTTCTGGTCGTCACCGAGCGTCACGTTGTCACGCTTGAGTTGGTCGCGACCTTTCTCGAGTGAGTTCACGATCGCGTCGATCTGGGTCTGCGAGCTCTCGTAGCGCATGAAGTAGCGCTTCAACGGCGTGCCGACGCCCGGAATCTTTCCGATTGCCCGGGTGAGCCAGCCCGCATCCGTGTCGAGCCCCGACGGGTCGAGCTTCTCGACCTCGATGCGCAGGTCGGACAGCGACTTGGCAACCTCGCCGCCGTCCTCGGTGCCGTGAGAGATCTCCTTGAGCGGTGCTTGCAGCATCCGACTGCGGGTCGCAGACCGCTGCTGCAGGTCGCGTCCCATCGAGTCGACGGCGTCTCGCGCCGCGGCCCGCGCCTCGTCGTCGGTCGGGTCGATCGACAGGAGCTGTTGTACCTGTGCCTCGGCCTGAGCGCGCAACTCGTCGGTCGGTTCCGGTTCGGGGAGAGCAAGCTCGGCCCGCGTCGCTGGCACGTCGAGGCTCAGGTTCAGCGTGGTCGTGGGGACAGGTGCATCGCTCATGGGTGTGGTGCCTTTCGGGCGGTCGTGCGTCACGCGTACTTGGCGGCGCGGTCGGCGAGTTCCTCGAGTGCAGCCATTGCTGCCTCGGCATCTTCGGGCTTCTTGCCGATCGGGACATCGGCGAGGGCGGTGGTCGTTCGATCGAGCGCGGTGAGTGCGGACTCGTTCTGGGCCAGCAACTGGGCGATCTTGCGCCGCTGTGTCTGGCGCAATTCACGTCGGCGTTCGAGCGTCGCCCGTTCGCGATCGGCGGATTCGACGTCGCTGTCGTCATCGGCGAGTTCGCTGAGGCGACGGTCGATGTAGGTCTCGTCGATCGTGCTGATGCTCTCCGAGGCCAGCGCGATCTCGTGAAGGTTGTCGAGTGCAGAAGCGAACACCTGCTGCGACGTCGACAAGTAGCGCGCGTAGGTCAACTCGCCGGCATCGAGCCGGCGCTGGAGCACGTTGATCAGGCTCTGGCGTTTCTGGAGGAGCGCATCGAGTTGCTCCGACGGTTGAGTGTCGGCGAGCGCGTCGAGTTCGGAGCGCAGGGAAGCGATCTCCGCCGGATCGATCTCGTCGACCCGAGGCACCTCGAACTGCAGCTTCGCCAACGTCCCTGTTGCCGACATGGTCAGCGGCCATGCGATCGCGGCGATCAGGGCCAACACGACGAGGACGGCGACGAGGACTGCGGGTGGGTCGAGCACTGTCAGGATGAGCCACACGGCCGCACCGAGCACCACCGCGGCGATCCACGTCGGCGGATAGCGGACGACGGCCTTGCTCCAACTGGTCACGACCCTGAACAGGATAACCGTCGGCACCGATCGATGGTTGCGGGTCGCCGGAGGTGGTCGCGGGGTGGAAGCCTTGCCGGATGCGCCCCGACCGTTTTCCGCTCACCTACGACGAGTGTCGCGAGCGGTTCCGTTGGACCTGTGATCTCGCAGGTCTCGAGTGGACGGCGCACCCGATCGCAGCGCGCGGTCCGCACGGGCAGGAGCTGACCATCGACGTGACGTCCTACGGCGCCCCGACTGCTCGCCGGGCGCTGGTGATCCTCACCGGTGTGCACGGCGACGAGGGGTTCTCGTCGTCGACGCTCCTGTGCGACGCGATCGAACGATGGGTGGTCGATGGCGCCGACGACGCACTCGCCACGGATGCTGCGGTGCTGATGGTTCACGCCGTGAATCCGTGGGGCATGGCGTATTGGCGGCGTCAGAACGAGTCGAACGTCGACTTGAACCGCAACTGGGGTCGTGACCAGCGCACGGCGCTTCCTCAGAACCCCGGCTACGACCTGATCCATCCGACGCTGGTGCCGGGTGGCGATCGCCTGCCGACGCCCGAGTCGTTGTTCGACGTCACCCGGGCCCTGGTCGCCGAACACGGGGAGGCTTGGGTCAAGTCGGCGGTGAGCGAGGGCCAGTACGACCATCCTGACGGGCTCTACTTCGGCGGTGATCGCACCGAGGAGTCGAACCTGATCCTCGCTCAGGTCGTCGGCGAACGACTCGCCGGAGTCGACGACGTGCTCGTCGTCGACCTGCACACCGGCCATGGAGCGTTCGGCACCTACACGCTGCTGTCTCATGTGCGCGAGGGGCATCCCGACCATGCGTGGCTGCAGTCGGTGTTCGACGCCGATCACATCGAGTGCACGTTGTCGGCGAACGCGACCACCGGGCCCAAGCACGGCCAGATCGCGTCCGGCCTGAACGACGTCGTGGCGGCGACGCACTGGCGAACGGTCACGATGGAACTCGGCACCATTTCGGACACCCGGATGATCGTCAACGAGCGCGCCGAGCACTGGGTGCACGTCCATGGCGATCGCAGCGTCGCCGAGCACGCCAGGGTCGTGTGGGATCACCGGTGCGGGTCGACGCCGGACGACCCCGGCTGGGAACGCGCGGCTCGCGCTCACGGGGTCGCGGTGCTCGACGCGGCACGAAGATCGTTCGTCGCCGTCGATGAGGCGTGATCTCGTGGACTACCGTTGGCCACCACACACAACCAGAGGGGGTCCCCGTGGGAATCATCGATTCGATCAAGTCGAAGCTGGGCGGCAACAAGAGCCAGGCCAAAGGTGCGGTCGACAAGGCCGCCGACGTCATCGACGACAAGGCCGGCGAACACGCCGACAAGGTCCAGCAGGGCGCCGACATGGCCAAGGATGCCATCGACAAACTTCCGGACGCGTGACGCCACGCACGACTTCCGGGTCGGTGGCCGACGCTGTCACGCCACGCTTCGCGTAGCCTCGTTCCGGTGAGTACGTCGGTCGAGGGTCGCAGACCGCCGTCGGTCGACGCGCTCGCCAGATCGCTCGCATCGAGCGGCTTGCCCCACCCGATCCTGGTCGACATCGCACGAGCGGCGATCGAGGCCGGTGACGTCGAGGCGGCCGCGGCCCGAGCCGAGTCGTTCCGGCGCACCTTGCTGACGCCCGTGGTGAATGCCACCGGTGTGCTGCTGCACACCAACTTGGGCAGGGCCCCACTGGAACACCGCCAGGATGCCGTCGCGCAGACCGTCGAGTTCGATCTCGCGACCGGCGGGCGCGGGTCGCGTCAGCGCGCCGTCGGCCAACTGCTCGCGCGTCTGTGCGGCGCCGAGTCGGCCATCGTCGTCAACAACAATGCTGCCGCCGTGCTCCTCGTGCTCGCCGCGCTCGCGTCGGGGCGAGACGTTCCCGTCAGCCGCGGTGAGAGCGTCGAGATCGGTGGGTCGTTCCGAGTGCCCGACGTGATGGAGCAGTCGGGAGCGCGACTGCTCGATGTCGGCACCACGAACCGCACCCGTCTCGACGACTACCGGCGCGCGCTCGCGAGACCAGGCGTCGATGTGGCGCTCGTGCTCAAGGTGCATCCGAGCAACTACCGCATCGAGGGGTTCGTCGAGGAGACCTCGGTGCGCGAGTTGGCCACGCTCGGTGTGCCGGTCGTCGCCGACATCGGCAGCGGACTCATCGACGCGGCGTGCCCGTGGCTGTCGGGTCCACCGCCTGCGTGGCTGGCCGGCGAACCTGCCACACGGC
>JBGSII010000061.1:0-1518 GCA_041742555.1 Ilumatobacteraceae bacterium | reverse complement strand
ATCGGCTCCGCGGGCCGGATCGGCGGACCCTCGGCGGCAGCGATCGACCGCGTCGCCACACTGCTGCGCCAACGCGCTGGCGATCTCGAAGACCGCGCGACGAACGCCGCACAAGCGCGCCTGTCAGCGCACGTCATGACCGGGCTCCCATTGCTCATGCTTGCCGTTCTCGCCACCATCGACGACGACGTCCGATCTGGAGCGGCATCGCCGGTCGGCACAGTGTGCATCACCGGCGGCCTCGTCCTGAACGCCATCGGATGGTGGTGGATGCGACACATCGTGAGGAGTTCGTCGTGAGCGCCGTGCACCACACGATCGGGCCGGTCGCCGCGGCCATGGCGATCATGGTGCTCGGTGCGAGCACACAGCCGAACACTCCCCACGCACACATCGAATCCCGCTTCGCTCGGCCACCGACGTTCGACCGGCTGGGTTGGTGGCGTCGTCTCGTCTGGATCGGCGCCGCCCTCGTCGGCGCCGCGCTGACCGGGATCCTGATCGGGCCGTCGGTCGTCGGGATCGCGGCGAGCGGCGCTCTCGTCGTGCGCAAGGTCGGTCCGCTCCGCGCGGAGCACCAGCGTCGAGTGGAGGTCGAGCGGGCGCTTCCCGACGCGGTCGACCTGCTGGTACTGAGCGTTCGCGCGGGCCTCACGCCCTTTCAGGCGGTGTGCGAACTCGCGAGATCCGACGACCGGATCGTCGCGGGTGCGTTCGCCGAGGTCGTCCGTCGGACCGAACGCGGTCAACCGTTCGCCGACGCCCTGGTCGCACTCCCCGAGCGACTGGGGAGCCTCGCTGGTCCGGTCGCCGACACGATCGCGACCAGCGAGCGCCATGGACTCGCCCTCGGCCCGGCGCTCGATCAGCTCACCGCCGAGGCACGCGCATCGCGCCGGCGCCTCGACCAGGCCGATGCCCGCAAGCTTCCCGTTCGGCTGTCGTTCCCGCTCGTGACGTGCACACTTCCGTCGTTCGTCCTTCTCGCGATCGCTCCCGCCGTGATCGCCGCACTGTCGTCGCTCGGCGAACCCGCCTGGTGACCCCGCTCACCCGACTCACCGAAATCGGAGCCCGCATGTCGAATCACCTCATCCTGTTGGCCTACGTCCATCTCCAGACCGCGCTCGGAACAGACCGCCTCCGGCCGGCCCGCGGGGACGATCGCGGGCAAGCGACGACGGAGTACGCGCTCGTCCTGCTCGCCGCAGCCCTCGTGGGGCTGATGGTCGTCGCATGGGCGACCGCTGGCGGAGGCGCCGCGCGAATCAGCCGACTCTTCAACGGCGTGATCGATGCCGTCATCGACAAGATCTGACTCCGTTCGTCGAGGGCGGCTGCGTGATCCGACCGGTCAGGCATCAGTCGAGTTCGCGTTGACGCTCCCGGTCATCGTCGTCATGGCGCTCGGCCTGGTTCTGGTCGGCATGGCGGTCCGCAACGAGCTCGCTGTCGAACTCGCCGCGCGAGAGGGCGCCCGAGCAGCTGCGGTGTCAGCGACCCCGACCGCCGCGGCGA
>JBGSII010000060.1:0-2182 GCA_041742555.1 Ilumatobacteraceae bacterium | reverse complement strand
AGCGCCCGCCGCGACCGGGTTCGATTCACCGGTCGCCCCGCCGAGGGGATCGTGGAACGATCACGACCTCACGCTAGCGGCCGGTCGACCCCGGGCCCGGCGCACTCCCCGGACGCGACAGTGCCGGGATCGACGAGCGATCCCGGCACTGCACGGACTGTTGGGACTGACGCCATCACGACCGTGTTACATCTGGGGTCAGACCCCAGATGTAACAGTGGACACCGCGGGGACCAGTTGCGGCGATGGGCGGCCAGCGGGGGTTGGCGGAGATTCGCCAGGCGGTCCAGCCTGTCGGCCTAGCGGCCAACCACCTCCAGGGTCCCGTGTGATTTGTCTGGCATGTGTTGGACCACCTCCTTCCTCTGGTGGAGACAGTTCAGCACACGCGATCAGATGGTGTACGACTGGTTTTCGAGAATTCTCGAGGCGAGCACCTCGTCGCCGTCGATCTCCACCTGATCGAGCAGATCAGCCGGTCCGACTCGTCCTGCACATCGCCGGGTCATCACCCCGATCGGCATCGTGAGCACCACCGTGGCCGGGCCGCTGAGGGTCGGCACGACCCCCGCACGCTCGGCGACCTCGACGTGCAGTTCACGGACGACAACTCCCCCGTCGGTGAGCGCGAACGTGACCGACTGCCCCGCAACTGCGCCGGCCTTCTTGCCGACCACGAATCCGAGTGCGGTCGCCATCTCGTCGAGGACGACCTCGACCGCGAGGCCGGTCTCGTGTCCCGGCCTGCCGACCGCGTCACGGATGTCCTGTTCGTGCAGCCAGCAGTCGAAGACACGGATCTGCATGAACCGTCCGTAGGTGTCCTTGCCGGCGGGGGTGAACGACTCGGCATTCCACTCGTCCTCACTCATCGCCTCGAGTGAGGCGAGCCGAGCGCCGGTCAGTTCGCGGAAGCGTGACAGCACCTCGTTCGGGGGCACAGCGCGCAACGATTCGACCCACTGTTCGTTGAAGGCTCCGATGTCGTTGCGGACATGCTCGTTGACGCTGCGGTCGATCTCGACGGCCGGGCCCGGCTCGCCGGAGAGCATCGCCTCGGTGCCGACGATGTGCGTCACGTTGTCCTGCACGTTCCATCCGGGAAGCGGTGACGGAAGCCGCCACTCGTCGTCGCTCAGCTCGCCGAGCAACTCGCCGAGGCTGGTCCACACCTCCTCCAGCGCGGCGACGGTCCGGTCCTTCGGGATGTTCGATGCCATTCCGGCATCTTTGCTCAGAGCACGTCGTCGAGGGGAGCCGGGGGGCCGACGGCGCCAATGACCTCGAAGTAGCGCAGATGAGCTTCCACCACGTTGACGGCGTCGACGTCGTCGAGCAGTTCGATGTCGTTCGCCTCGGCCTCGCCTATCAGGTACGCGGTGAGCGCGTCCTCGGTGAGCACGACGGGTTCGGTGATCGACTGCGGCTGGTCGACGACACCGTCGGGCTGCAACCCCTGCGAGTGCAACCAGCGCATGTGGAACACCAGAAGCTGCTCGACCTCACCCGGTGTGAGCCGCGCCTGGCTGGCCTCGGGCAAGCGATCGCACACGAAGTCGACCGCCTCGTCGAGTTGGTACACGGCTCGTGGTGCCACGGCGTCGAGCCGGTGCGCCTCGCGGCCGACGGCGACCGCAGCGATCGCGAACACGAGCATCGCCGCCACCACTGCGAACACGATCGTGATGCCGTCCATCAGCGGTGAAGTCTACGAACTGTCACACGGTGCCGGGTCAAACGTGACACACCGTGGACGCGAACGAGCGATGGGTTCCGTGCGAACCTCGCACGGAACCCATCGCTCGTTCTGGTCAGCCTGTCTTTTCGGGTCGGGTCCGGAAGGACAGGGTGGTTGTCAGATGCCGATGCGCTGGGCGAGCTGCTCGCGGTGATAGGTGGGGTCACCGAAGAGGAGTTCGGAGCTCTTGGCCCGCTTGAAGTACAGGTGGGCGGGGTGCTCCCAGGTGAAGCCGATGCCACCGTGGATCTGGATGTTCTCGGCGGCGGCGTGGAAGTACGCCTCCGAGCAGTAGGCCTTCGCGAGCGATGCGGTCGACGGCAGTTCGTCGTTCATCTCGCTGGCGCACCACATGCCGTAATACGCAGCGGACTTAGCCGACTCGACCTCGAGCAGCATGTCGGCGCACTTGTGCTTGATCGCCTGGAACGAGCCGATCGGGCG